>CAZATH010000112.1:2669-5063 GCA_964487995.1 uncultured bacterium | reverse complement strand
GGTTATCGTATCGCCATCAAACTCAAAGCCCGTAGCAGAGGACTTGGTGTGGCACTAGATAACATCGCCGATGCCAAGAATATGCTATCTGTAGCAGAAGGAGGTCTAAGCAAGATTAAAGACCTACTTCTAGACATTAGAGACAAAATTGAACAAGCTGCAAGTGACACAATGGGAACTGAAGAGAGACTTGCTATCGCACAACAGGTAAGAGAATACATGCACGAAATCGCACGTATAGCTCATGAAACTAGATGGAATGATTTAGGACTTCTTGACAACTCCACTCCACCAGCCACAACTGCAACGGCATCTACAACCTTTTATTTCCAAAGCGGAGCAGATTCCAATGAAACTACTACATGGGATAGACAATTCAAATTTGCTTGGAACAATAATGTCATCAATAACAGTGAAGATAATTGGAAGAATTGGACTGCTCAAGCATCTAAAATTGGAGTAATGATCACCAAGGCAAACGATGTCAACACAGCAGCAACGGCAAAAGTGTATGATTCATCAAACGGTCTTATCACAGCCTCTGCCCAGTTCACAGTAAAAGATGTATATGAGTCTCTTGGTGTAGCTACAGCAGCTGGCATTACCGGCGCCAATGATACAACCAATGTAAACGCATCTGCCAATGCCCTTCTTCAAAAAATAGATGCAACAATTAGAAACACTTCTGAATGGATAGCAGGTATTGGTGCACTTAGTGCAAGATTACAGGCTAAAGAGGAAACATTAATGATTGCTCAAGTAAATGTTGAAGCATCATGGAATAGAATATATAATGCTGATATGGCCAAGGAGCAGCTCTATGCAACAAGAGATCAGATACTCCAGCAAACGGCTACCGCCATGCTTGCACAGGCAAATACCGCTCCTCAGAGTGTACTGGCACTTTTCCGCTGATATAGACCAGATACCTGAACAAAAGGCCCGGCCTGCCCCCACAGGCCGGGTTTTCTACTTATCTGTATCCTTCATAATATCTACAATTGTAAGACCATCTACTCCCAATTTATCCATAATATCTCTTATACGGGTATCAAGTGATATATCCATCTTAGAACACACATATTCCGGAAGATTCTTAAGTGCTACTTATGGAGAGATATTCTCTTGTTTGACAAGCTCCTCCACTGTATATCTCCCATACCTTCTACCACTACCCCTCAAGCTACTCCAACATCTATTTGGCACTACTAAAATGTTCTATAAGGCTATAATAAATATCCCAAGCCTGCAACCCTCCATCATCCCCAATATATTCCTCTGTCTCTATCCTGTACTCACAACAAGGCTATGCTTAAGTAATTTGCACCAAGTGGAAAGTATTTAGTAAATAGTTCCCAGTATATTGTCAAAAAAGTCAAAGTACTCGACAATCTCCTTTAGTGTCATCTTATCAAGATCAAAACTGATAATCCAACCTTTTATCTCCCAATACTACTTAAACTCCTCAGATACATTCATAACAGCCTCAAAAGGATAAATAGACATCACCACACCAACAAAGATTAATATAGATTAATATAGCTACCCCGCTTGCAGATATCCATTCCCTTAACCTAAGACTCTTTATATCATTACACCAATTTATAAAATAAAACTTTAGAAGCCCGTAATTATATTTCAGGGGCAACATGGAAGTAATTGTAAAAACAATACACATATAACATAAGCTATTTTCCAGTTTTCTTTATCTAGCTCTAGTAATCTCCATTGCTCCCAACTTGTCACTCTTTCCAAGGAAGTAATAAACAAGATAACCTTGAGATTAGCAAAAAACAAATGACCACAACATCATAAAGGATGTAAAAGCTCTAACATGAAAGCGTTTCATCTTACCACTCCTGATATAATCTTCCATATAAATATACGCAGGAGGTAGTTATGGGTGATGTCAACAGTGGAAAATACAGATATCATCAATAAAGCTTGGCAAACTGCAAAAGCATTCTATACCAATGGAAACCATGATATTGGCCATGTAAAAAGGGTAGTCTCTCTTTCCATGGAAATTCAAAAAAGGGAAGGGGGAAATAAACTTGCACTAATATTAGCCGCTATACTTCACGACATTGGCAGAATTGTTGAAGATATTACAGGAGAAGACCATGCCCAAATATCTGCTGATATCTCTAAGAAACTTCTCAGATTATGGCATGTCAATTCAGAGATAGAAGAAACCGTATACGATGCAATTTTCAATCACCGCTATAGCAAAAAAAGAGCACCTAAGACCATAGAAGGTAAAATTTTAAGCGATGCAGATAAATTAGATGCCTTAGGTGCAATAGGCATAGCACGAGTCTTTAAACACGATCCCAGACGAAGCATATATGAGGATGTAAATCACTTCTACGAAAAAATACTGAAACTTCCCGA
>CAZATH010000112.1:0-2659 GCA_964487995.1 uncultured bacterium | reverse complement strand
ATGTATACCGAAACAGGTTACACAATAGCCAAACATAGAATAAAGGTAGTAGAATGTTTTTTAGAACACTGGAAAGAGGAGATAACATTTGAAGAGAACTTTTAAAGCAGTACCAAAGTGGATATTTCTCTCGGTAGGCTTGGCAGGTATGCTTCTCACCATACCCATTGTTTTTTTTGCTTACTTATCATCAAATGTCATAACAACCTT
This sequence comes from uncultured bacterium, assembly GCA_964487995.1. Lineage (GTDB taxonomy): Bacteria > Coprothermobacterota > Coprothermobacteria > Coprothermobacterales > JAADFF01 > JAADFF01. The sequence continues at coordinate 2,449 of CAZATH010000112.1, read as the reverse complement.
TGTATTTGCCTATCTACCCATCATTATCGGATTATATACGCTCATTACAGTTATCAATAAACTGCTTAACGAAAACCAACAACTAAATAGCACCATTGACAGCATACGTTCCCAAATTAGTATACTATCAACAGAACTTGAAACCCTTAAACATTTTAAGGGAACAGACCAAATCTATGAAAAAAGACATACTCTATTTAAAGAATTTATCAAATCCATAGGAATATCTCAAACTCCAGAAGAGGTTCTTCAAACACTAAGCTCATTTATAGAAGAAAACTTTGAAGCCATTAAAGGATTCTCTGTTCTTATCAGAGGTAAAAACGCTATAACACCGGCACCATTGATACGGAAAGGAGACACTTCACCACCCCAAGTAAAGCTTGAAGTGCCAGGAAGAGAAAATATATTCTACGTCCACATAGGATATATACCTGGCTATGTTTACAGCCACGAGCTTGAAGACCTCATGGAAATATTTAATATAGCTCTCAAAAAGTGGGAAGATCTTAAAGGCTCCATCACAGATCCACTCACAGGTGCTTATAACAGACAATTTCTAGACATCATCAAATCGTACTTAGAATCATCTTCATCAGAATATACTCTGCTGATGATAGATCTTGATGGTTTTAAACAGGTCAACGATACCATGGGACATGAAAAGGGCGATGAAATACTTAAAAACACAGTAAAGAGAATAGAAAGTAGCCTAAGAGGTAATGATATTCTTATCAGATATGGAGGAGATGAATTTATAGCTATTATAAATGATACAACAATGGAAAATGGTTTGAGAGTTGCAGAACGCATTAGATTATCTATAAGAAACAACCTTATATCGGCAAGCATAGGAGCTGTATACAAAAGGAAAGGAATATCCGCAAATTTAGAAAAACTTATTAAACTTGCAGATGCGCTGATGTATATTGCCAAAAAAGAAAAAGATAAAGTAGTAGGAGGAAAATGGGAGGCCAAATAGCCTCCCATCCACGAAGAGATTTAGAACACGTCTGTATTTTCTTTACCCTCTTCTGATTCTGAAGCATTAGAGATTTCATCAACGTCTGTTTTAGCTTCTGATGTTTCCTCTACTTCTTTAACCTCAAATACCTCAGATGATACATTTGTTTCTTCCCCACTACCAGACATTGGTTCTTCAGCTTTTTGGGCATCCAGAGCTTCTAATTCCTCTTTCTTTAACTCTATCTCCTTTTGCTTTGCTGCAATCTTCTCCTCAACCTCTGCCACTTTGGCTTTATATTCCTCTTCTTTCTCAACAATTTCTTTTTCCTTCTGTTCAATCTTTGCTTTATATTCCTCAAGAAGTTCATCAAACACCTTTTCTCCAGCCAAATACTTCTCGTAAACCTTTTCTCCTAACTCTGCTTTCAGGTCTCTTATCTCTTTTTGGATAAGTTTAATGGCATTTTCCTTTTCTTTCTCAAGCTTGCTAATTTCCTTCTTAAGTCCCCCAATTTCCAACTCTATTTTTTTAATCTCAGCCAAAATTGAAGCTTTTTTGGCTGCAAGAGATGCAGCCTCTCCACTTTTCTCTACCACCTTTTTAACCTTGTCCCAAAATCCCATACTATTCACCTCCTTAGATAGCAAATTTATGCTATCTACTTTTATTATAATGCATACAACCTAATTAATATAACTTGCATTCCATATATAACCAAACTTCTAAAAGTATTGGATTAAAACATAGAGACAATATAAATGTTAAAGGGGGAAGATTCGCTTCCCCCTTTAATTTACAAATAACATACAAGGTTAGTCTTGCGGTGGATACGTGATAGTAACCTCCCTAGTCTTACCATTCCAATCTACCTTAGCTCCAAGTGCTTCCGATACAAATCTAATAGGAACAAGCACAGTATCCTTCATTATCATAGGTGCTACATCCATATTATATGGCACACCATTTACAAGGTATTCTTTCTCACCTACATTCATCACAATTACATCATCTCCAAGTGTAATCCTAATTTGCCCAGAAACTTTATCGTATTGCACAATAGAAGACATCGCTTTAGCAATAAACAGAGCTGGTACCATTGTTCTATCATAGATAATAGTGGGTGGTACTCTAAGCTTCATCTTAACTCTCCCAACAAACACTATAGGATCGTTAATTTTCATTTTTATAGTAAGTACATCTGGATATACGTAGATATAGTGTTTAACAAGATGATTACCAGCTGGATCAACAACTTCTACCCTGAAAACATTTACTCCATGGAACATTCTAAATAGTGAAGATTTAAAATGACCATTAGCATCAGCTTTTACTTGAGATTTTGTACCCTCCATTATTCCCTTCATTTGTTTAATAATAACAACGGAATTTGGCTCTGTCTCACCTTCAATATATACTGTTCTATCAGCTACTATTTTGGAAGAGGGATGCCTAATACGTAAACCTTCAACATGTAAATCAACG
>CAZATH010000111.1:0-5091 GCA_964487995.1 uncultured bacterium | reverse complement strand
GGGGTTGAATCAAGGGAACAAGTGACATATAGGTATATGCTGCAACAGCAATAGGACCAAGTAGATGGGGTGCAAGTTTAACAGCAAGATAAATAGATGTAGGTCCATCAGCACCACCAATAATACCTATTGCAGCAGCCTCCTTAACGGAAAAACCAAGCAAAACTGCAACAAACAAGGCAATATAAACACCAATCTGTGCAGCTGCACCTAAAAGAAAAGAAATCGGATAAGCAATAAGCGGTCCAAAATCTGTCATAGCTCCAACTCCCATAAATATTAGAAGTGGAAATATTTCATTAACCACACCAAAATACATAACATCACCAATCAAAGGTTTAGTAGGCGCCACAATATGATGAGCTTGTCCGCCAAGGTGTTCCAAAATACTTACAAATTCAGGTGAAATGATATACATATCACCAGCTGGTGGGAGGTTAGAAAGCAAGGCACCAAAGGCAATAGGTACCAGTAGCAAAGGTTCAAACTTTTTAAATATACCGAGATATAATAGTAGTAAGGCTATAAAAATCATTATAGAATGCTTCCAATCAGGCATAGCCACAATAATGGCAACAACACCAGCAATGATATTGAGCGATGCCCATCTACTCTTCCTTAAATTAGTTAAGCCATACAATACAGCTATAATACCTAGGACTTCTAGAAGCAGTGCCAGTCCAAATGGTAAAAGCCCCAGAGTTTCTTTGGGAAACAATAAGGCATAAATGCCACTTGTTTCCCACAAATTGATAAACGTATTTACGATGGCTTCCCACATAGTAAGCCCTCCCTACTCTATCTCTATTAAAGGATCGCCTGTATTAAAGTTTGCCCCCTCTGACACAAAGAGCTTTTTTACAACACCTGATTTAGGAGCCTTAACTTCATTTTCCATTTTCATTGCCTCAAATATAAGAAGTGTTTGACCGTATTCTACACTATCACCTTCTTTAACTTTAATAGAAAGAACTTTTCCCGGAATTGGAGCCTTTATAATAGAGTCCCCACCAGCAGATGATACGTTAGATTGGGATGGTATAGAAGGTTGAGCAGTACTTACCTGGGGACGAGCAACTTGCTGAGATGCCACCTCTGATACACGCTGAGCTGATGTAACAGTAGGTGTACCACCAATTTCTTCAATTTCAACCTCGTATAATTTGCCATTAACCTTAACTTTATATACAAATTTCTTACCCATTGAAAACACCTCCTATATATCCTTTCTATTAATCAGTGGAATATTAACTAATGTCTTTCTTCTGATATGATGTATGACTGCAATAGCTGCCGCTATATCGGCATCACTATCATCAGCTGCAGATTGCCTACCTTTTAATACATTCTCCATTGATATCCTTTCCTGGAGCAACTCCTCTCTAGGTGAAGCAATTTTACCTATGAGCATCATACCAAACATCGAGATTGTAAGCATGAGAAACACAGCTCCCATACCGATAATCATAATCACCAAAGACTCCAACAACCGTGCTCCCAATGAGGCTGATACATTACTCGCTGTTGCGGCATAGGCTACATACATCCCAATCACCATCCTTACAGAGGAATATTTCCATGCTTCTTGGGTAGTCGCTCGTGTACATCTTTAGAGCTGGCAATCTGAAGGGCATTATAAAGCATTGGGCGTGTAGCCCTGGGATCAATAATATCATCGATATAATAACGGGAAGCCGCAACATATGGATTTAACAGTTTCTCACGATACTCTTTTATCTTCTCTTCTCGGGCCTTTTCTGGATCCGATGCATTTTGAATTTCTTTTCTGAAAATAATATTAGCAGCACCAGTGGCCTCCATAACAGCAATTTGAGCTGTAGGATATGCAAGAACAATATCCGATGCCAAATGCTTAGACGCCATGGCAAGATAAGCACCACCAAAAGACTTACGAAGAATTAATGTTACCTTTGGAACTGTTGCTTCTGAATAGGCATAAAGAAGCTTGGCACCATGTCTAATAATGCCTCCATACTCTTGATTGGTACCAGGCATATATCCAGGTGTGTCAACCAAGGTAACAATAGGAATATTGAATGCATCTAAAGTTCTTATGAATCTTGCCGCCTTATCCGAAGCATTAATATCAAGCACACCCGCAAAATAAGACGGCTGATTAGCAATAATACCGATAACGTGGCCTCCTAACCTTGCAAATCCTATAACAATGTTGGGAGCAAATCCCTCCATAATCTCAAAAAAGTGGCCATCGTCTACAAATCTTCTTATCAACTCTCTCACATCAAACGGCATTTTCGCTTCAGGGGGAACCACGTCAAACACATCTTCTATAAGCCTATCAATAGGATCTCTAGTCTCATGCTGGGGAGGGCTCTCTTTGGCATTTTGGGGAAGATAGGAAAGGAGTTCTTTTACCAAATCCAATGTATGCTCTTCACTGCTACCTACCAAATGAGCATTTCCCGATATTGTGCTATGGACCTGTGGACCACCCAAAGATTCTTTCGTCACATCCTCACCTGTAACAGCTTTAATCACATTTGGACCGGTAATAAACATATAAGAAGACGGACTCATTACTACAAAATCCATCAGGGCTGGAGAATATACAGCACCACCAGCACATGGACCCATAATAACGGCAATTTGTGGTATGTACCCGGAGGCCTTAACATTCCTATAAAAGATATCTCCATATCCTCGTAAAGAGTCAACCCCTTCTTGTATACGAGCTCCCCCGGAATCGTTAATCATGATAATCGGAACACCATAAAGCATAGCCTTATCTAAAAGTTCAGCAATTTTAATACCATGCATTTCTCCTACAGAACCACCAAGCACTGTAAAATCCTGTGATGCAATTGCAACAAGTCTACCACCAATAGTGGCAAATCCCGTAACAACACCATCAGCAGGTGCCTCTACCTTATCCAAACCAAATTCCCTGCTTCTATGTTTAACAAAAGCTCCAAGTTCAACAAAACTACCTGGGTCCACCAGATAATCAATACGTTCTCTTGCTGTCATTTTCCCAGCTGCATGTTGTCTTTCTATACGCTTAGGACCTCCACCTTGTCTAATCTTTTCAAGTTTCTCCTGAAACTCCTCCATAAATTTATCCCACACCATAGATCACTCCTTCTTATCTTGAGTAAGTTCTGTTAACACTCCCATCAAAGACTTAGGATGTACAAATGCTATTAACTTACCTTCTGCCCCAACCCGTGGCTTTTCATCAATTAGTCTAAATCCTTTGACCTGTAAGTCTTCTAATTTATCCGGCAAATTATCAACTTTATACGCAATATGATGTAAACCTTCTCCTCGTTTAGCTATGAATTTGGCTATAGGACTATCATCGGAAGTAGGTTCTAAAAGCTCAATCCGAACATCTCCCAGATAATAAATAGCTGCTTTTACCTTCTGCTCCTCAACAACTTCTATATGATCTGGATCTTTGCCATAAAACTGAGAATAAATTTGTACCGCATCCTCTAAACTACGAACAGCAATAGCAATGTGATCAACTTTCATGCACGACACCCCCATTTCTCTAAAATTTCAATAGCTCTTTCATAAGGAGAGGTATCAATTTGTACATTTTCCCCCTCAACTACCTTTTTTATCTTTTTATCTACTAAATAACGTAACCAATTTCCCACCTGAAATTTCCACCGACTTTGCCTTCTTAATTTTAAATCCCCACTAATTTTCAATAAGTGCCACTTGTCCTGTATGTATTGTATCAACTCTAAAATACCGTCTTTTTTATAGGCAGAAACCTTTATGATATCGGGATGATTCTCTACCATACGCGTATAGGAATTTAATATACCTATAGTTCTAGAAGCTGTAGGCAAGTCAGATTTGTTAAGAACAATCAGATCCACAACTTCTATTATTCCACTCTTTAAAAATTGAACATCGTCACCCAAACCGGGGGCTATCACAAGAGCAGTAATATCGCACATGTGAACAATGTCAATTTCATCTTGTCCCACTCCCAGTGTTTCCACGATAATATAATCAAAGGATGCCGCATCAAGAATGGCAACAGCATCAAATATAAATGGATTAATACCTCCGACCATTCCCCTACTTGAGAAACTTCTAAAGAATAGATTGGTATTGGGAAATAAATGTTGTATGCGAATTCTGTCTCCAAGAAGAGCTCCCCCTGTTGTTGGACTGGAAGGGTCAATTGCTATGATTCCAATCTTTTTACCTTCTTTTAATAAAGACTCCGCTATTACCGAAATTAAAGTGCTTTTACCAACACCACCAGAACCTGTAATCCCAACAACTATTGCACTGTGAGGTTTGGAAGAATTGAATTGATAAATTTTAGAAAGAAAGGATGAGGAGGCCTCTTCTCGATATATCATAGATAAAGCCCGAGCCAACCCTACCTCATCCCCCTCTATTAACCTCTTAAAAACTTCTTCTTCACTAAGCACTCTTCTCTTTTTACTCACCTTGTGATTCACCTATAACATTTTCTTTTATCCAATTGATGATATGGATAGGACCAGTGCCCGGTCCAAACACCTCATCAATTCCTTTTTCTTTCAATGGCTTAACATCTTCAAAGGGTATAACACCGGTAGCAAGTACATATATATCATCTCTACCACGTTGTCTTAGTTCTTCTACCACTAGGGGAAATACCTCAAGGTGTGCCCCCGTCAAATTATTCAGAACCACAACATCAACATCTTCTTGAACGGCAGTCTGAGCAACTTGTGCGGGTGTCTGTCTAATACCTGTATATATCACTTCAAAGCCGGCATCCCGTAGGGCGCGTGCCATTACCTTGGCTGCCCTATCATGACCATCTAACCCTGGTTTTCCAACCAATACTCTTATAACTCTCTCTGACATAACCGTTCCCCCCCTTAGAAGATCACTGGAGGTCTATATTCACCGAAGACCTCTCTTAACACATCCGTAATTTCACCTAGTGTTGCTCTGGCGCGAACTGCTTCGATAATATGTGGCATCAAATTGATACTATCATTTTCTGCAGCCTTTTTGAGCTCATCTAGTAACTTACGCACTTTTTGATTATCTCTTTTTGCCCTCAGTTCTTTCAGACGTTTAATCTGTTTT
>CAZATH010000110.1:0-5113 GCA_964487995.1 uncultured bacterium | reverse complement strand
CGGGCCAATGCTGCAACAATCCTTATTTAACTTCATAAATTCATCAACATTATTAACTTTATCAGGCAATTTTAATATATCAGATGCAAGATCCAATAACTCTTGAATCATGATATCTGCAGCCCTTGAGGTCTTATGGAAATAAACATGTTTGTACATCATGTATCGCGTAAACAAGAAAGAAGATAACATATCAATGTTCTTTTTGTGATATGCAATTACCTCTTTTCCTTTATACACTCTCCTTGCAGTATGTCTAATTATACGCTGATAATCTACAAACCCTACTCCACGCACACCAGAATAATAAACATCTCTCAGCAGAAAATCCATACGATCAGCACCAATAGGCCCTTGAACCATATTGAACATCACGGCATAACCATCTCTATCTTTACCTTCAAGTATATTAAAGACCTCTCCCATCAGCTCCTCAATACTAGAAGGTTTAGGAGAAAAGCCTACCATTTCCATGTGGGCATAAAATTGCTCCTTAAAGGCCCTGGGTTTATTCTCCAGAAGTTCCTTCATCTGTCGGTGGATAACATGAAGTATCAGTCGCTCTCTATAGTCATCGTGCCCCCTCTTAAATCCCATAGCATGGTAAACGGTATCATCAAATTGATGGGAAAAAGGGCCATGCCCAATATCGTGCACCAATCCTGCAATTCTAGCCAATGTAAATACCCTGTCATTGCCCGGATACAATCTGCGAGCATAAAGCCCACTAAGGTGCATAGCACCAAGCGCATGGGCAAATCTGGTATGAGTGGCACCAGGATATGTATAAACAGCACCTGACAGTTGTGATAATCTTCTGAGTCTTTGCATAGCCTTGGTATCGGCTATTAGTGTTTCTATAGGATACATTTCTATCTCTCCATGTATAGGGTCCCGAACAAACTTAACCTTTAAATCCTCCATATTTTTCTCACCTCCTATACCATCTTCCATCTTCCCAATACACTATACATACATCACCTGATTCACATCTTAACAAACCTTTATTACCTCTGGTGGAAACAGAAAATTGTAAAGAAAGTTTCTTTCCATCATAAACAAGATTATCTATAAAAATGGTAGCTCTATCTAAAACAACCTTGATGTTATAAGCTTCAAAGGTAGAGTTATCATATCTAAGCTGCATTATTTCAATAGATTTGACATTTAGGTGAGGGAATACCATCTGGGCAATTGATCGAGAAACAAACTTCACCAATGTAGACACCTCTTCCTCTGTAAAGCCCCCTGTGGAGTAGCTATGTATCAGTGTATTAAGAACACTTCCACTAACATCGGAAAACATTTTTACAGAACTCAAGCCGGCTTCACGATAGATGTATACTCCCCAGACAAGCAAAGCAATCATAGCACCAATAACCCCAATAACCACTTTTCTTTTGATATCTCTATACATTGCATATCTCCCTTCCAAGAGCACTAAACCGTCTCTTGATAGACATAGGCAGAGATGATAGCATATTATCTCCATAAAGAGCACATACTAAAGATTCAATCTTACTCATTTGTTTCCTATCCAAACCAAGCACAATCTTTACCTTCTGCTCATATATTTTCTTTTCCACAATAGACAACATGTTTATATCAGTGATGTTACCCATTCTGGTAATTTCTTCCATTTGAATAAGAAGTGCAAGCTTGTAAAAAGGGCATGGTTTGGGATATGGAGAGATAGGCATCTCTCCTTCCAATCCCAACGGTGTAGCATGGAAAGAAAGCCTCCACATATTAAGCCATACATTATCTCCTTCAAGATAGTATCCAATATAAGGCTCTTTAACATATAAACCTACTGGATCGTATACACCCATCATACTATTTTGCAAAACCCACAGTAGAAATTCCTTCATATCGGTGCCTTTAAAACCCACAACCCCAAATCCCGAACCATAAGAAGACACAATCTTGCGGGATTTTTCAACCATAAAGGGCACAAAGTAAGTCCCCATATTGTATACATTACCTATTTTTACCAAACCAATCACCCCTTCAGCAAGTCCTAAATATAGTATAATATCCAATCATTGGGAGGGGAAAGATATCACATGGCAAACAAAAAAACTATATATCTAATAACAATAGGCGGTTTTCTATGGGCAGTTGGAGCATCTCTTTTCTTCCGTATTATGCCCCTGTATGTGGCAAGTTTAGGTGGAAGCTCCGTTTACGCAGGTCTAATTATGGCCATTTCTACTATTACAGGACTTATAGCACTGAATTTAGGAGCATTTCTCACACACCATATTCCACTTAGATTATTAATTACAACAGGGTGGTTTATGTCCACTATAGCAGCTCTATCATATTTAAGCATTCATTCCATCAACGGTGTGCTAATAGGTGCCATATTTGAAGGATTGGCATTTATAGAGATGCCCCCTCGGGTGCATGTGTTCTCTATCGTCTACCCTAAAGATACACACAAAGCCCTGTACATATTTATCGGAGGGATATCAGCAGGTTTTCTTATAGGTCCACCTATAGGTGGTTTAATAGCACAGTATATAGGCTACTATGCTATATTTGTGCTATATAGCATACTCGCCACACTTGCAGCCATCATTATATTCTTCGCTCTTCCCAATATTCCTCCTCTCAAACACCAACATAAAGAAAAAGCCACATACTATACCGTCATTTCTAAACTTATCTGGCCACTGATATTAACAGGAGCTATTGCACTAGGAAGTAGCATGACAAACGTGATTATATCTCTCTACCTAAAAGAAACACTAGGTATCAAAGAGGCACTTATCGGACTCCTCGCATCTCTATCTCCCCTTGCATCTATGACGCTTCCTTTGCTTTCATATATGGGACTATCGCCTGTAAGTCTATTTAAACTAATGGCTATAGGCACATCGGTATCGGCCCTATCTGTATTAAACCCATCTACGCTTACCGCTGCAATATACTACTTCACCCACGGTTGGTCAGAAAGTTTATATAGTGGTTCACAAAGCATAGCCCTTCCATTACTCCAGGAACATGAAAAACCACTGGGAACTGGTATTATATCCTCTATGGTAAATATAGGAAACGCCACCGGTGTGTTGCTTGGAGGCTATCTATATACACTCAGTCCACAGCTTCCCTTTATCATAGCGGTAATCATAGGCTTACTGGTAATGTTATTTCCTAAGAGGCTACTTGTATCACCTCTCCATGGAAAGATGCAAGTTCCTTAAGATACATTGTCGCATAGGAGCCTGTTGGTAGATAAAATATCAAGCGAACAGCACTTTCATTCTTTAACTTCGCTATATTCCTCACAGATGTGATCATGTCCCTATATCGAAGTATTAGTGTATAACCATAAACCTTGGTTTTAAGTTCATAAAGATCATTAAATCCTTCAGCATGTAAAACTTTGGTAATGGCTTCCTGCACAGGTTTGGGCAAATCCCACCACTCCTCAGCAAGAAACCATGTAACAAATGGCACCTTAAAGGATACCTTTAAATTCCTTGCTACAGCAAGATTCTGCCCTGCAACATCGATATATCGGATATCATCTCCATATCTTTCCACAAGAAAAGATACCGTTTTGTTCCAAAGGTAAGATTGATAGGCAAGCATACTAATAGCCCTTTGATCTCCATCAACGTATCTTAAAGCATCCCGATATTTAGGTCCTTTCCTTCGAAGGAAATCAAACAGCCTTCTCTCCCAAGGCGTTCTGGCAAGTTTTCTACACTGCTTAAAGTTTTCTTCCATAAAATAGTTTCTTATCACCGACCTCGTTCCCGGGGTAAGTAAACTCCACAAGGCTTCTTTATAATGCCGTTTAAGAATCAGTTTGGCAGCAATACCCTCAGAAAAAACTGCAAATCTCTGATAATCAAAGTAGTTAATGAATCCTTTTTCTAAATAAGAAGTATCTATGTCCGCAGTGCCCCTTACCACAACACTGAAGTAATTCCCCTTCAATAAATCACGAGATATTGGTTTTACATCTTCCTTTATCTTCCATAAAGTATACGTAGCTGTTTGTATCATCTCACCCAAATCTTTTTTAGACACCAGGTACTGATATGTAATACCATCACGGTCTTTCATTCCTCCGAAGAGGATATCGCCTTTTTTCATGCCATATCTACGATATAACTCCTTAATAACTGCAAGTGTTGTTCGGCTTCTTTTTTTCAGGAAATACAAGAACCATTCACCATCTCCTTCCGGAAGAGTCAAATCTTCTACCACAATAAAATCTTCTAATTGCTCCTTAACGATCCACATGCCCTACCTCAACAATCTCAACATCTTTGGTAATAGGATCTACAATGGCAACAGTAGAAACACCTGTTAAATAGCCACAGTATTCCCCTGGATTGACAACCAGAACTCCCTTTTCCAATCGAACATCAATCTTATGGGTATGTCCATAGAAAACAAATTCATAAAGCCCACTGTATATCGCAGCATCTAGTGAATAGGGTTCATGCATTAAAAACACCTTTCCGTAATCCGTATCCACCTCTATGGGACCAACCTTCACTCTATCACCGCTTCTATCTCTCATAAACAGTCTTTCTCCATCATTATTCCCAAATATCCCTATAAATTCCACGTTATCAAGGAGAAGATAAGGCATAACAAACGGGGCTATAAAATCACCCGCATGAAAAATTCTATTCACACCATATCCGTTTACAATACCGGGTAATTTTTTAAGCATAGGTATATTATCGTGGGTATCACTAATTACTAGCCATTTAGACATATTCATCACCTCCTGTGATAGTATAAAATATAATTGCCATGAAAGAAAAAAAACATCCTAAATTTGAAGTACTTATAAGAAGAGAAATACTAAAGGGGCGAATATACTCTATAATATGGTCCACTGCAGCCGCTATATTATTTTCTATTCTCCTGATGATTGCGATACATAACAACATCACCAGCAGCCTTGTTGCTATCAAAAACTCTACAGAAAAAATTCTATATGACTACACCAACCGACTGTTGCATTCTTACTACTACCCACACTTTAATAGAGTTTTAAAAGATTACCACCACAACGGTATACCATCTCAAGCCTATTCTATATATACCATTTCTCCAACTACAACATATACTCCAACCTATA
>CAZATH010000109.1:0-5193 GCA_964487995.1 uncultured bacterium | reverse complement strand
TTACACTGATCATCCATGTTCCATCACCTGGTGGAGTATCTTAGTTTTTACGCACAGCAGTAGGAACTGCAAGTGATGGAAAAAGCCATGGAATTACATTGGGGAGTGGTTCAAGCAAATTATCTCCTATAACGATGGCCAATGCACACCTCTTTATACCCGAGGGCAGTGAAGGTTATAAAGCCGGCGAGAAAGTAGATGTTATAAGGGTTAAAGGGGGAAATCCCTACTTGGTAATGGCAAGCGACGATATAGCATTTAAGCTTCTGCTATCTTTCCTAAGAGAAAAGGGTATTATAACAACATATGCAAGAAAAGGCTCGCTAGGCTCAATATCAGCATTTAACAAGGGCAATGTGTATTTTGCAGGAGCTCATCTATTAGATATACAGACAGGGACATATAACCTGCCATTTATAAAACGCTCTGCCAGAGTGGTAATGATGGCTAAACGCCAGCAAGGTTTTATTGTAGCTAAAGGTAATCCCTTAAACATCAAAGATTTTAAAGACATTAAACGTATAAAATTTGTGAATAGAGAAAAAGGGTCTGGAACAAGAATGCTTCTTGATTTTCTTCTTAAAAAACATGGTATCTCACCATATGAGATTAATGGATACATGAATGAAAGATTCTCGCACTTACAAGTAGCCATGACCATAGCTATAGGCATGGCTGATGCAGGGCTTGGCATCAAAGCTGCTGCCGATGCCTTAGATTTAGACTTCATACCTATACATACGGAAGAATACCATATTATACTCCCCATTGAGGACACAATGCTCACAAATACAATCATACAAATTCTGACTAAAAACAATGAGTGGAAACAAATGGTATCCCAAATAGGTGGATACGATGTATCATTAAGTGGAAAGGTGGTCATGTAAATGTTTGATCCTTTTATGAGAAAAATTAAATATATACGAATATCTGTAATTGATCACTGCAATTTTATGTGTAAGTATTGTTCAACAGGAACTCATGGCTTTGAAAAAGTTGCAAAAGAAGATATTCTATCGTTTGAAGATATAGCACGTATAGCCGAAGCAGGAAAATACCTAGGGATAAACAAAATAAGATTAACTGGAGGAGAACCACTCGTAAGGCATCCCCTACCGGAATTGGTCTCCATGATAAAAGAGGTAGGAATAAATGATATAGCTATGACCACTAATGGATACTATCTATCTATATATGCCCGTCAGTTAAAAGAAGCAGGCTTAACTTCTGTCAATATTAGTATTGATGCTATAAACCCAGAGACCTTTAAAGAAATTACCGGTGTTGATGCCGTGCATTTAGTATTAAAAAGCATAGACGATGCAATAGATGCTGGTCTAAAGGTAAAACTCAATACAGTTGTTATGAAAGATATCACCATTAAGGAACTTCCTGCACTACTCGAGCTTGCACATAGCAGAAATGTACCGTTACGCTTTATAGAACTCATGCCTAAGATTGACTCCCAAACATGGAATAATATGTTTTATAGAATCACAGACCTAAAAGCATATATTGAAAAGAATATCTCTCCTTTAACTCCTATTGATACAGAACTTGGCAAAGGACCTAGCACATATTACAAATTAGAAGACGGAACTGTTATTGGCTTTATTGCCTTCTTTTCCATGAACTACTGTAGACGCTGCAATCGCATTAGAATAGATAGTAGAGGGAATTTGTACCCTTGTTTATTTGCCCCTATTAAAATAGAAGGATTACAAAGAATAAGGTCAGGTTTAGAGGAAACCATTGAATTTTTAAAAGAGGGAATACAAGCCAAACCGGAACATGGTGATCCAAAAGCTGGCTGGAGTGTAGAAATGAGAAACATAGGGGGGTAAAATAGTGAAACCAACACATATCAAAGATGGATTACCACATATGGTAGATGTTACCCATAAAAATATCTCTTCTCGTGAGGCAGTTGTATCAACAGAAATCATACACATAGGCAAACAGGTAAAAAACACCAGGGAATCTTTGATTTATGCATCACTCACAGCCACAACTGCTACAAAGATATTACCTCAATTTATTCCCATGACACATCCCATACCTTTTACCTATATAGGAAATGAGACTTCTGACATAAGTAAAGATCACGTGGAAGTAAAGACAACAGTAAAGGCCAACTGGTATACAGGAATGGAAGTAGAAGGATATTTAGGAAGTCTCTTATATGCACTTACCTTCGCCTTTCATCAAGATAAAGCCTTTTACCACTTTATTATAAAAAGAAGTATGCTCATCTATAAATCAGGAGGTAAATCTGGCACTTTAAGAAGACAACAAGGAATAGTGGAAAAGATCTACATTTCTCAACAAAAAGAAAAACCATTTATTAAAGTTACACCGCAGGATCCTCTATTCATAACAAACAATCCGCAAATGGCCCTTAGGGACCAGTCATATCCTATTTTGATAACTAATGCTAACTTATTCACAGCTAAAGGATATGTGGAAATTGGACCCCATATCATGACAATAACCTATAGAGAAGTTAATGACGAGGGAGACTATCTCTTGATGATTGCTCCCAATGATGAAATAGCTGTTATTAGAAAAAATCATCAAATAACAACATTGCTGGTGGAGGAAGATTGATGGACAATTTATTACGCATGAAAACAGGAGAAAGCATGGGCAAACTCATATGGCCAGACATAGAAAATGTCATTGAAGAAACACCTAAAGGTGATTTGGAAAGTATTCTATCTACAGCTAGATTTGCAGCCATAAACGCCATTAACAACATACATATCCTTGTGCCATGGTTATCTCAAACCATTATAGGTAAATATCAAATAGAATATAAAACTTTTCCTCATTACATTGTTTCCCATGTAAGAATAGAAGCCACTCAAGATGCAGGTATAGTAGCAGCTGTTTCCAACATCGTATCTTTAGTAACCCTACTAGACATGTTCAAAAGCGTGACTAAAAATGTGTATATTTCTGATATCATCACATCTAGCGAAAACTACAATATTCGACAGATTACACCAGTGTGGCTACCCGTTGAAGGCGTATATTTAGAAGCCCACAAAGGAGATACTTTCCCTATCAGCTTAGGGATAGAAATACCACATTCTATCGGTCTTAAGTCCGTTATCATTAAGGAATATGATATGCTACAAATGGGTGATCTTTGGTTGGAGATCATATCCGATTCGTCGGGACTCCTTTTAGCCAAAGCTTTATCAGATGGAGCAGCAACTATAACCGATCATGCATTTTTAATAAGGGGGATAAAAAAATGAAACATCATCATATACCCAATATTACTATTAGAGCTGGAATTATTGTATGCTCTGATAGAGCGTCACGAGGGGAGTATGAAGATAAAGTAATTCCCACAGTTAAAGAAATAATGAAGGATTTGGGATGGGTTCTCGAATTTACCACGATTGTGCCGGACAATATAGACGAAATAAGAGAGTCTGCTTGGAAAGGTATAGAGATGAAACTTCATGTAATATTTACAGCCGGCGGTACGGGGGTATCTCCAAGAGACGTAACACCAGAAGCCATAAAACCACTAATTCACAAAGAGCTACCTGGTATAGCAGAATATATACGATACCTATCTTGGTCTAAAACACCCCATGCCTTACTTTCAAGGGCAATTGCCGGTATAACAAAAGAGGGAACGATTATTATCACGTTACCTGGTTCTCCTCGGGCATCTCGCGAAATCATACCAGCTTTAAAAGATGCCATACAACACGCAGTACCTATCATACAGGGATACAAAATTGAGTGAGGTGAACAGTCTATGGAAAGGCAGGAACGTAAACCATCATGGATCAAATTTCATATGCATATAAGCAAAGACTATGGTCATGTTAGAACCACCCTAAATAAATACCATCTCTCAACGGTATGTGCTGAGGCTAAATGTCCCAATCGTGGAAAATGCTACTCTGATGGAACTGCTACATTCCTTATTCTCGGCGATATATGTACACGAGCATGCCGCTATTGTAGTGTTAAGAAAGGAAAACCCGAACCATTAGATCCCAATGAACCCTTACGTGTAGCGTTAGCAGCTAAAGAATTGGGACTTTCCTTTGTCGTCATTACATCTGTAACACGGGATGACCTACCCGATGGTGGAGCTAATCATTATGCCGAAACAATTAAAAAGGTTAAAGAACTTACACATGCCAAAGTTGAGGTGCTAATTCCAGACTTTAAGGGTAATTTCCAAGCCATTGATACAATCATGAAAGCATCTCCCGATGTGATGAACCACAACATCGAAGTTGTACCTAGATTATTTAAATCTATAAGACCTGGAGCTAATTATCAGCAATCGCTTGATATATTGAGGTACACAAGAGACCATTACCCTCACGCCGTAATAAAATCAGGATTTATGGTTGGATTAGGAGAAAATAAAGATGAAGTGTTTAAAGTGCTAAAAGATCTGTATTATGCAGGTGTAGATATCGTCACAATAGGTCAATACCTTAGACCTTCCAAAAATCAAATACCAGTCGAGCGTTATGTTACACCTGAAGAATTTAGAGAATACGAAGAATTCGGTAACTTAATTGGAATACCGGTAGTAGTATCTGGCCCCTTGGTGCGCTCATCGTATAAAGCCAAAGAAAGTTATGAGATAATAATAAAGAAAAGGGGGGATACATATGAAACTACAAAAATATATGTCGCTGCTGATTGAAGTAAAAGATCTTTTAATGGATGAACCTGATACAGCAGGAAGAAAGGCACTAGGTATTATAGAAGCTTTACTTCGCGACTTTGCCCCAGAGTATGGTGTGGAATACACAGGAGATACGTCTGGAGAAGAACTAATTGAGCAATTATCGGAAAAAGGGTTTATTAGAGATAAATATCTAACCAAGTCGTTACTAGAAATATGTGACATCAAATCCTGCCTACACACATCTAAAGGGTTCTTTTTAAAACCCCAAACAGCAAGATTCATCATTACCACACTGGAAATGTTGATTAAACACAATGCCAAAGAAGCACGACACCTCATTACCAATCGTCCTGTAATAGCCGATGTATCGGATACTTTAGGCTACGCCAAAGAAGTAATGATGGAGCGGGGCTTTTCCCAACTCCCTGTGATGGATGGCATACGCATAATTGGAGTTTTATCTTTAAAAGGTCTTATCGGACGACTTAGTAGTAAAGAAAGTGAGAGATGGGAGC
>CAZATH010000108.1:0-5230 GCA_964487995.1 uncultured bacterium | reverse complement strand
TGGCAAGTTTACCGATATCATGAAGATATGCACCCCACATAATACCCTCGATGTCTGAAAAATTCATAGCCTTAGCGATGTGTTCTGTGTAATAGGCTGTTCTTTCGGTGTGACCTTTAGTTTCCATATCACGCATTTCTAGTGTTTTACCAAGTAATTTAATAGTATTGGTTTGTGTATCATGCATTGCTTTTAAGTAGGAAATGTTCTTTTGGAAAATAATTATTGCCCGGGTTAATGAACGAAGATAGTCTAAATCTGATTTATTCCATGGTTCTTTCCTTGCAACCGCTATAAATATATTGTGTTTTATATTTATAAGCTCTAAAGTTTCCTTTATAACTAATATATTTTCGTCATTCCATACACCTATAGCGTATCCATTAATATAACTGTAAGGGATTAGTGTATTGATATAGTTTTTTAAGTTTTCGAAATCATCTGTGTTGATGTTTTTGATATTATAATAACTTGTTGATTTTGAATTATCGGAATATATCAATAAAGCCGATGGATGCAGTACGTCAATTCCGTTTTCTATAGCTGTTACAAAGTTATCTCTTGGGGGGTTATTTATATATAGGTATTCATTTTTGACAAAGTTTTCAGATAAGTCGTTCATATAGCTAATGAGATTTTCTTTTTTATCTAAATCTCTTTTATACTTGATAATTTTGTATGATGCTAAAAGGAAAGTACCAAATCTTACTGCAGCTTCGACATCTATATCGTCAAATGCTGTGATGTTTGAAAAACTCTCAATATTGATAAATAACTCCATATTTCCCCTGTCTGATGGTATGGGTATACCCAAACTCGTTTTTATGTGTTTTGTCTTAGGACTATTTTTGGCAACTATATCCTTATCTATAAAAGGAGCGATTTCTCTTTCGTTTAATATACGAGGTATTCCTTTCAACATGTTGTCAAAACCTTTATGGTACCAACGTAAATGATTTTTTCTTGGTATTGGTGGGAGATTAAGAAGCCCTTCTGTATAACCTGATATTCCAATAAATTTGTAGCCTCCTGCTACTTCAACAAGTATAGATCCGCTTTCTGCACCGTCAATGATTACAAGTAATTTATCTAGATACTTATTGAAAAATTCAAATATATCTATATCTTTCATTGCATCTTTTATCATTTGATTGCCAGCTATGGTTATTTCTTTGCTGTATCTACTTAACCTTATGTTGTAGTATAGATATAGAAGGTTGCTATAGCTTATATAACGGTTGGTTAATAACCTTTTTTCACTCTCTGATAAGGGAGAGGTGGTTTTTATTAAAATTAATTCCATCAAATTAGGAATGACTTTAGTACCCATTTTATGTATTATAGGTAGATAAGATATATATTTACTATTATTGGAATAGAAAGAAATATAACTACTTGTTGTATTGTATATTGGTTTTGCTAAAATATCGGTATTACTAATTTTATGATAGTCTATATATTGAGTTGAAGAAGGTAATATATCTTCTCCTGTTTTATAAGTAATGTATAATCTCTCAGCTGTTTTGATATTCTTAAGGAATGTTATACCTTCTACATTTTTTATATGCGCTGATATGTCTTTTGATATTAATTTTTCAAGATCAGTAAACGATAGATTCCCAATTGTTTTGACTATACTAATTTCTCTATCTGCAAGGTTAATTACTTCTTCTAGGCTTAATGCTTTATTATTCTGATCTTTCATAACTTCTATTATATATTATTAAGCTTGTAAGACTATAACTCTTCTCTTGGCACTTTCTCCAGTAGATTTTCCTTCTCTATGAGGTATATAAAAGTATCAACCACATGTGGATCAAAGTGTTTACCCCTTTGGTCTTTGATAAGTTGTAAAGCCTTTTCCGTAGGCCAAGGCTCCTTGTAAGGTCTAGGAGAGGTGAGGGCATCGAATACATCAACGATGGCAAAGATACGTGCCTCAAGTGGGATCTCATCACCCTTAAGGCCTTCAAGATAACCTGAACCATCCCACTTTTCATGGTGATAAAGGATAACATTGAGTGTAGTTTGAGGAATACCCTTAATATTTTTAGCTAGCTGGTAGCCGTATAGAACATGTTTTTTCATAATCTCAAATTCCTCTTTTGTAAGGCGACCCGGTTTAAGTAAAATGTAGTCTGGGATGGCAAGTTTACCGATATCATGAAGATATGCACCCCACATAATACCCTCGATGTCGTTAAAGTTAAGGGCACGGGCGAGATGTTCGGTGTAATAAGCTGTTCTTTCTGTGTGTCCCTTGGTCTCCATATCCCTTAGCTCTAGTGCCTTGCCAAGCATTAGCATGGTTTCTTTTTGCATGTTCTTTAGATCCGATAGGTACTTGAGATTTTTTACAAATAGAATAGCTGAGTTGGCTGCTGAGATAAGGTATCTAATATTGCTCTCTGTCCATACGTCATTTTTCTTAATAGAAAGTATGTATATATGATATCTTTTGTCCTCAAAATAAAATACTTTGTGGAGTGCAAGGATGTGATATTCCTTAAAGCTGGTAATAACGTAGTTCTTGTGTCGTACCTCATCAACCGTTGCTTCTACAGCATCCCTTAGCTCAGCTGGTATATCTTCAAGATGCTTTTTTATAGGTGTACCTTCTTCGGTATAGGTGAATTTGGTTACATATGGTCTAAATGTTTTCAGGGCACTGTGCAATACCTTTTTAAATTCCTGGAATAATATTTCTGGTGTTATACCACCATACTCTTTAAATACCTTGTTTACATATCCTTCATCTGTTAGTGTTTCTGCAAGAACTGTTAAATTGGCAAGTAGTAGTTCTTGCCTTTCAATTTTTCTCTGTCTGGTAATTAGCTCATATGCCGATGCAAGATATGTTCCCATGATTTTGGCAAGATATATATCTATATCGTCAAAGGCTGTGGGGGTTTCAAGGTTATCAAGGTTAAGGAGCATAACGGGTTCACCGTCAACGGTAATGGGTATGGCAAGGTTGGCTTTGATGTATAAGGTTGTGGGTTCTGCATCGCTGATTTTTGATATTCTTCCTAACACTGTTATTTCCTTATCTGTAATAATTCTGGGGATGCCTTTTCTCATATTTTCTTCACCAAAGTGATACCACCTTAGCTCATCTTCTTTGCTAAGTGGTGGTAGAGATAATAGCTTTTCTTTGTCATAGCCATAAACTGCAAGGAATTTTACCCCTACAGGTGTGTTTACCAGAAGTGATGCCCTTTGAGCTCCGTCGATAATGGCTACCACATCCCGTAGGTATTTTTCAAGAATGCTTCCTGAGCTCATGAATGCCCGTGATATAGAAAACCTGAGCATTTCGGTGCTAACGTTGATAACCTGATCTTTCTTTTTAGACATCAGAGCGCTGAGGTAGAAAAAGAGTAGATTTCTGTATTCTTCTATAGTATCAAGTACATAGGGAATATCCTCTTCTTTAAATGGTCTGTCGCTTCTTGACAAAACGATAATACCTGGCACACCAGTGGGGGCAAGTATATTATCTGTTTGACGTATCTGAATAAACATTAAATGGTGACCTTTGTCAAGATATGGCAGAAACGGCAGGGCAGATTTGTCGCATGGTATTTCTTCAAATGAGTTGATGATACAGGGGTTTCCCTTCTTTAACACTTCTTCAAGAATACTACCCTTTAAAAAGCTATACCTAATGGGAAAATCTTTAAATACGCCAAACTTTGCCGTATAGTATATGAGTCCTGTGCTTTGAACGTTCCTGATAAACAGTCCTCCACTGGTCCAAGCCAACCTGGTTAGGATAGAACCTAAAACTCTTCTTTCTGCCTCGTTTCTATCTTTGATGTAGTATATTTCGCATAAAAACCGCTTAATGTCTCCAAATATATGGTTAGAGTTCTCCATCCTGCTTTTATGATATCACAGATGAAAGTCATATAATGGGGTAGGAGGTGGATGAAGTGAAACTTTATGGGAAAAAGTGTCTTCTTAGACCACTGAGAAAAGAAGATGCAAATGTGCTTGCCGATATTATGGGGGAGCCTGAGGTGATGGAAAATATCAGCACCGTGTTTCCTGTAGGTGAGAGCGACCTTGAGCGTTGGATAGAGCATCTGTACCGGGGTTATCCACCAAGAGAAGTTGTGTTTGCCATAGAGGTGGAGGGTAAAGTAGTTGGCACAGTGTCTCTACACGACATCAACTGGACCAGTAGACATGGAACGTTTAGCATAGTTATATGGAATCCAGAGTATCATGGTAAAGGCATAGGCACAGAAGCCACTTCTTTGATGCTGAGATATGCCTTTGAGTATCTCAACCTACACAGGGTAAAGCTTGAGGTATATGAATACAACGAAGTTGGGCTACATATATACAAGAAGCTAGGTTTTGTGGAAGAGGGTAGGTGGAGGAAGCAGAGATATTTAAAGGGAAAATATTACGATGTAGTGCTGATGGGTATACTAAGAGAGGAGTGGCAGGAGAAGTTTAAGCTTGAACAGAAATAAACTCAGGCTTAATGCGGGTGGCTATAGCTATAGATACTATAAGAGAAAATATTGATAGTGCCCAATATAGAGGAGTATTGTTGAAAAAGGCTACCACTGAAAGCATTGAGAAGGAAATAATTATAAAGAGGTAAGTTATATGTGGGTTTGAACTTGCCCAAGCTATCATGTTCCACAAGAGTGTTAAGCATATAGATGAAAGGAAAATCTTTGGATAAAAAAAGAGATATATATTGGGAAAGAGAAAAAATATCAAGGAGCCGACTACAAGGTTTCCGAGATGTATGCCCTTATAGGACAATATGAATTCCAGGGATTGTTTGAGCATAAAAATGATATTGATAAAGAAATATGGTGTTATAGGTAGTATAGAAATAAGTATTAAGGGTTTAAATGGTGTAAAAATATCATTGTGTGCGATTTGAGCAATTATTATATGCTTCACAAATGAAGCCTATTGAATTGCTAGAAAGTTGCCACGAGCGGGAGAGAATAAATATATAACCTGCTATTTGGTCAGAAGGCTATAGGTATCAAGCGATAGGAACTTGTTTTTTCTTATCCTAGAAAGTATGTGCAAGTAGATGTGTCAGTGCTGAGTATCCGAACTTTGCCTTTATATGTTTATTTCATAAAATATCCACATGGAAGTTATAGGTGTATGATTATCTAAAAAACTTGTAGGTGGTGTTGAAAATGTATGATGAGGTAAAGAGTAAGATTCAGAATATGATAGATGGTGCCGA
>CAZATH010000107.1:0-5274 GCA_964487995.1 uncultured bacterium | reverse complement strand
TAAGAAATGGATTATCTGTGGACAATCTAAATGCATGATTGATAGACAGGGCACTCTCCTGTGCATAGATATATCCCACAATATGCAACGCTCTCAGTATTTCTCGTCGTTTTTCCCATAGTTTCTCAAGCAACGGAGTAAAATCTACACGTTCCAATTCTTTTAAAAGCTCATACTTTGAACTACGCCACGTGAGACCATTAGATGTAAGATCCTTGTCAACACTTCCCCATATTAAAGGTACATACTGAGCCACAAACCATGGATATAGCATACTCTCATTACAATTTTCAATATTTAAGCATTTCCAAACCTTTGGGTAGACGTATCTTATCAAATTATCATTATGATTATCTCTACTCATTACCAGTATTCCCTCCACTATTTGCCAACACTTTTGCAAGTCTGGTAAAGTGCTGAAGGAAAGTCATAACCTTTCTAGTTTTAATCATTCCAGTGTCTAAAGAAGCAATTTGCCTAACCACATTTAAAAATTCATCTCTATCATCAAATATCGACTTATGTTCAATAGCACGGTCTAATTTCTCTTTAAGTTCATCTAATAAATCATCTTCTGATTTATCTAATAGCTCATCCTCTGCCATGAGTTGATATACCAAAAATGAAATGATAAACTCCTTATTAGGTTGTTTATTATTATCTACCTTGGCTTTAGAAAACTTGAAAAACACTGTAGACACCAATCCTGCAGAGAGAATAAAACTCATCCACTCCTGCGCCTCTTTATACAACTCTTCAAATCCAATTTTAACGTTGTTATTATTCTCCAATGCTTCAATAGCTTTAATAGCCTCGAGGGCATATACCACCATTCTATCAACTTTTTTTCCTTTAACGCTGTCCATTCTGATCTCCTCCCAGGCAATCTTCAAACTCAATAACCTTAACTTTTCCTCTACCCAAGGTAATGTTTCCACCAACATCTATAAACTTTCCCGAAATCTTTTCAATTAGCCGTGGAATATCTGAATTTTCCTTTCTGTCTTGTATCCACATATAAAACACCGTTTCTGCCGGTATATTCTCTTCCCACCATGGACCTTCTTCTACAGTCCCACTCTCTCCTATTCTTATTCTCGGCACAATTTCCGTGAAGTTTTCAACAATGAATGAAAAAGTGGCATTCGTGGTAAGGGCAATATAACTCATATCAATACCTTCAACAGAATCAACAATAATATTAAACATTTGTTTAATATCAGATGGTAACTCCAAAATTTCTTCTGAAACCTCATATCCCTCAATGATGTCGTAATTATTTTGAATTCCTTTATCTATAAAATATATTTTTCCATCTTTCATATCACTGTCCCTTAATAATGTTTTATTATATCTTCCTCCACAAAGTAATCTTTTATGTCTTAAGAACCTATCCACAATATACGGTGATGACAGCCAAACAATACCCCGTTTTGCACTTCTAACAGGAAAAAGTAATAGATATGCATCACTGAAAATCACACTTCCCGCTGAAGCATCCTCGTCAGTACCACCCTCAGGAGATGAACCAAACCACTTCTTAATATCATTATCATTATTATTACCTTTCATGTTTTCCAAAAATGCTCTAATAGGTCCTTTCATGTGCCTAATAATTGGATATCCAGACGGTTTCTCCCTAGCTATAGGTAAATCTACAGGAGCTGGAACCTGACCTATTCCCTGATGAATAGGAGTGTAAGCATGAAGAATAAGAATGTAAACCGACATTATCTCTATCCTCCCTTTTCCTAATTGTTTACTATATCTATCAGAACCAGCTTACAAATGTTTTTTTTTACTACTTCGCTCTTTTACATTTCTCGCTTTTTACCTTTCTGAATACAAACTATGCAGTAAGAATTCTACTCTCACTACATTCATATTTTAATCTAAAAATACATTTATTTTTAATACAGCTAAATAGCTATCAATTTCCCATTGTAAAAAACATTTCTCGCACAAGTGAAATTTAATAACATTGGCCACACCCAGCCACTTTAAATCTCCCTTATAAAAATCTTCTAACTCATCTTCATTGTCAAAGCTTTCAGTATGTATCTTGTGGAAATATCACTCTCTAAAGGTAAGACATTTACACTACCAAAGCCGTCTCTCCAGCCACATCCAATACCTCCAAGGTATACCAAAGCCCATAAAGACTTGAAAAAAAGACTCTACCACACCTGTAATGTCTTCATATACCACAACATGTAAGTAAATCTTGCTACCTGCAGGATAACCCCTATTTAGATACCTCCAACGTTTACCATTACCCAGTTTAATTTTTGTTGGCTCAGATGAATTACTCCCATAAAGACCAATCTTAGAAGCCACGGAAGTGCTTCCCCATATAGTATCTTCACGGTGTTTTATCTTTGCAAGAAAGTTGGTTGTAGCAATAAACAACATTTTATACCAATACCTTAGTAAATCCTTTATTTCTGTTATTCTAAACTCAATGTCTCCTGTATGTGCACCAGACATCACCACATGGGTAATATTACTTAGCACTATTTTGCATACCTCCAAGCATATTCCCTCTCCACATACACTACTCACCGGCATGTTTACTCTTCATCACAAGGGTGAGTGTACCATTCTTGATATCGTAGGTTGCCACGATATGGGATATATCGCCATAGGCACCCTCTACAGTGATTATTCCACCAGAAGAGTGCTCTGAGGCATTTATCTTATTCTTCAGTGCGTTGGCAAGAGAAGAATTCAATCTACCGTCACGATGCGCCATGTATTTAACTTCCATATAATCGTCGTAAAATACGATATCTATTTGGCTTTTTCCATTACCCCAATACAAGTTTTCTGGAACACCACCACCTGTGGCCACCTCTATGATATCGGCAAACTGATCCATGTGCCAAAGGAGCCCATATACCTCAGCAAGATTTATACCCCACTCATAACCTGACACACCACCGCTAAGAGATAAACCTATTCCCACCGATGCCTCGTGCGTTGTATCGTTGTAGGCAAAGGTTAAAGTGGCTTTATCTTTAGTGGTAATTACTTTGTGTCCACCGTCTGAAATCTTCACATCATATCCCCGCTTTGAAAGGACACTTTTCACTTTGTCTATTACATTTTCATTGTTTCTATACACTATAAATTCAATACCTAGTTTGTATGTAGCATTATTTCCCTTTACATCTTCTTCAAGGTGAATATTCTTTACATTTATATTTCTATAACCAATAGCATTCATTAGATCATCAACATCACTTTCAAGCTCTCCATGTAACAATACAAGTTTTCCCTTAAAGCTATCCCACCACACCTCAGGCATTTTTTGGCTAGATCCCTGAGAGGACTGACTGGTGTTTTGTTGACTTTGCTCAGAAGTATTATTCCCGTTACCAGTATTACCCGGTGAAGTAGAAGGACCACATGAGGCAAATGTCAAAAAGATAATAAACACTAAGATGATACTCAAAACGGTAGAAATTCTTTTTTTCATGTTTTTCACCCCCTATAAACAGTATAGGGTATTTTTAGAAAGGATATATACACTAAGGTAGAGGCTCTGGTATGTTTTATAAAAATTATCCAAATAGCACATATATGCTTGGGAAATTTTTGCATAAACATTACCTAATAAACCATAGAATACTTTCCCCATGTGCTTGGAATTTGAGCTCGTCTCATAAACATTACCCAATAAACTATGGAATGATATCTCTATCGTGTATAGGGTTATGTTGTACGATATAAACATTATTCAGCCAGTATAGGAAACTCTTCTCATGTTGCTCGGAAGATTGTGCATGTGTTATAAACATTATTAAATCTTTTGAAACAATAGCTTTCTCTTCTCCCACGCGGAAATAAAAGTTTGTAGAAAGTAAAAGGCAGGCAAACAAGAATTTAACTCACCTCAAACACGAAAGCAAGCTACTTCTAATTAGCGGTGGAATAACCATAATATCTATCTTTTGTAAAGCCGATACCAGATCCCCTTTTTGTTTCTTCCACCCCATACCATCAATAACCCACATAAAACGATAGCCTTTTTCTAAAGCTAATTTACTGAGAGTAGGATACGACTCAGCTATAGCTGTAGGTTTGCTACCAGATGTGCCAATATAAGTGCATTCTACAATCATAAAAGGCTTGCCACTACGGTATATAACAAAATCGTGGATCTTACGTTTTCCTACCTGCTTCCAAAGATTCACCTTCTTATCTTGGTAAACTACATCAAACTCTTCATCATTCTTAAATGCCTTTTCTAACTGCTTCTGGCAAACCTCTTTTTCAAATATCGTGCCACTCCTATTCTTTCTGGCATTACTATCAAGCCCCACCTCTACCCCAAGAGCATAATCGACAAGGCTTTTTTCTATCTTCAAATTATCCCAAATACCTACCTGTTCGGCAAACAATATGAGATCTTCTACGCTATCCATATCTATAGTCCTATCAGCGTTATTTACCCTTAACACAATATTCTTATCTTTACCTACATGTATAGCCACTAATAGAAACAACGCCTGGGCTATTTTATGTTTTTTGCGCCACCCCTCCCATATCTCCTTAAACCGCTTCTTTCGTTCATCATATGGTGATCTTATAACAGACTCTAGCAAACGTATTTCCACATCAAAATCTTTAATATTCTTATATATCTTCTTCCAATCAACAAAATAACTACCCAATCGGCCTGCCGATAAATTGTCGGCTAAATAGTTCAGATAAATAGTGTACACATCTTCATTGTGAGATAAGGATATCCCCATATTAGATAACAAACATTCAATAACATTAGATTTCAACAATCTCTCCCCCCGAAAGTTTATACTTCTTATACTCTTCTGCATTCTCTGGTTTATAAAAAACAAATAAATGTTCATGTACAATTAGCATAAAGTCTCTTCTGCCACGCCACTTGGTAAGTGTTCCCCTCATATTGTGCTGAATTTTTATAATATCCTCCTTAATTACAAACCCAACATCAAGAAATTGTTTCATAACAGCAAAAGCCAGTGGAACATAATATTTTCTCTTGCGAGTATCACCAATGAGTATCGCAGCATATTTCCCCCTCTTAAGAACACGATACATTTCTCCAACAGCTTGCCTGAATGCCTTCAAAAACCTTCTAACCGAAAGATTAGAAAGGTCATCTTTTTGACGACTGTACCTAATAATATTTGCATAGGGTGGATGTGTAATAATAAAATCTATAGACTCATCCCCTATCTTATCCATGTTTCTAACATCTCCAACATATAGCTCAATATCATCACACCCTAT
>CAZATH010000106.1:0-5407 GCA_964487995.1 uncultured bacterium | reverse complement strand
ACAGGCCAGATATTATTTTACTTGACCTGTATTTACCCCTAAAAGACGGTATGGATGTATTAAGAGAAATTAGAAGGGAATCAGACGTACCTATTATCATTATTACAGCAAGAGACGCTGATATTGACAAGGTAAAAGGACTTGAAATCGGTGCAGACGACTATATCACCAAGCCATTTTCCCTTATTGAACTACTTGCTCGTATGAAGGCAGTGCTAAGAAGGGCACATCATGGATACCGGTTTAATGTAAGTAATATTAGCCAACTGCGTGCACCTGGGCTTATACTGGATCTTAAAACTCATCAGGTAATTGTTGACAGAGAGGGAAGAGAAGAGGTAAGACATCTTCCAAGAAGACAATTTGAACTTTTAAAGATACTCATGCTAAAGGCACCTGAGGTTTTAGATAGAGATTGGTTACTCAAAGAGATATGGGGTAATTTCATGAGCAACGCAAGAACACTTGATGTCCACATACACTGGCTAAGAAACAAGATTGAGGAAAATCCCAACAATCCAGAGTACATACTTACAGTAAGAAAAGTTGGCTACAGATTTGGCAAACCTGTTGAAAAAATTCGCTAATAACGATGCCGTGGTGGAAAAAGGCGGGAGATGAACTCTCCCGCCCATTTTCAGAACATCAAGAGGCAAAAAAGGAAATCAGAAACATTTTAGGGGAAACTTCTATTATTGATGTCATTGAACATCTTCCGTTTGGGGTGTTTTTATTAGACGAAGAGCTCAATATCGTATACAGAAATCCTAAGTTTGATGAAATCATAGAAGAAGATTTTCCCGATGGCACTCCCTTACACGATATAATCCCAGACTACGAAGTGCTTAAAACAGCAGAAAATTTACTAAGCAAAGAAAAATTTTCAACTGCAATGGTCTCCATAATCAAGAAAGAACTTCTTGGTGTTAAAAAGGCACAGATGTTTTTACTTAGAGTAGATCATGGCATAGTAGGTCATCTAAGTAGTCTAGCAGAGGCAGCCAAGAGCGAAGAGGTAGAAGTATTTCAAAGAATAATACATGAACTACGCACTCCACTCACAGCAATGAGCTTAATAACAGAACACTTAGAGGACTTTGCAGAAACACCTGAAATGCTTGACACCATTCAAAAGCTGAGATGGGAAATTGATAGACTATACCACCTTGTTGAAGACTTCATCTCTTTGATAAGGCTAGATAGGGGTATCTCCCCTATGAAAACAGGAAAGGTGGATATAGCCCAGCTCATTAAAGACAGTCTCTGGCAATATGGCTTTATTGTCAGAGATAAAAATATCCAAATTGTATACGAACTTAAAGAACCACTACCACCTGTCCTGGGAAGTAAAAGTCTTCTAAAAAGTCTTATACTCAATCTCATAGATAACAGTGTTAAGTATTCCCCTGAAGGTGAAAAGATTATCGTAAGAGCCTATCGCTCCGATGATGGATTTGTCGTGCTTGAGGTGGAAAACCATGGAGAAAATATATCAGAAGAGATGAAGAAAAAAATATTTGACAAGTACGTTACCCGTGGAAAGGGAAGAGAAAAAGGTGGATTGGGATTGGGCATGATGATTGTAAAGGAAGTTGTAAGGTGGCATAACGGAAAAATAGACATATTAGAAGCTAAACCTCATGGTGTAATATTTCAGATCAAACTTCCACCTGCGGAGGAACTGGCGTGAAGTGGAAAAACACACTAGAACGTCATGTAGTAATGATTATCTCCCTTATTGAAAAACAATTGGATAGAATGCTAAATTTCCTAGATATGAGCGGACAAGACGAGAATATAGTCGAGATATCCCATATAGAAGAACTCGTTGACGAAGAACTCAATGATATATACACGTTAAGCATCGATTTTTTATCTCAAACCTCCAATAAGATAGAAATCCTTGCCATACTAACGCTACTTGAATTGGCACTGAAAGTGGAAGAAAGCAGTGATCTACTACTATCAAATATTCGCATGTTAAGCAAACTCCCATCTCTTCCACCATATACCACATCTGTTATGAAGCAGATGCTAGAGATACTCAGAGAAACATATGGCGATCTAATACCACTCACGGCCCCATTTAAATTAAAACCAGAGCAAAGAGATATGGTTATAGATATTCAATACCGGCAAATCACCGAAGTGCTTGAAGAAGAAAATATACCACGTAGTTCGATGATAGCCATCGGGAGAATATCACGCCATATTGAGCTGTTAGGAGATACAGCCAAAGAGACCATAAAATTAAAGGAGACGTATCTCAACGCTTTAACCAATCTTAAAAGAGAAGCTACTTAAACACTTCTCCAGCTTCTAAATACCACAGAAGTAAATCTAAATGATCCATAGGGATGTTTATGTTTGATGAAAGATCTCTCATCGACATTTCTATCTCTAAATATTTCTTACGACTAAGGGAAGATGGAATACTATCTATTGCACCTACTCTCCACAGGTTCTTCAGTATATGTCTATCCAATATGGCTATATCTTTACCAAACCCTATATTTCTCAAAAAGTGACTTGCCTCTTTATAACCCATGCCCTTTACATGCTTAACCAGAAACTCCCTAGTAGTTATAATATCTTTCTCAATACCAATATCCTTTAGAAAATTTCTAAAGCCACCTGTATAACTCCAAAACTTTTCACGGGAGTTAACAATATATTTCGCTTTATTATTTTTAAACCTAACTCCTTTCAAACATTCCTTAATGTCTTCTTCACTACCATACAGTAGTAATTCCTTCTCCATCAGGCACAAAACTGCGTTCCAACACACTTTGGCCTTACTCTGAGGGGTAAGATGACAAAACACAAACTCTGCAAAAAGTCTTTCATCTGAGGCATGCTCCCATAAATTTCTAAACTCCTTTAGCCTCTCCTGTATTTTGTCCTTAATTTGACCATAATGTGCCTTCCATGTATCAATAACTTCTACGTTATACACCTTTCATCCTCCTTACGTAAAATGGGGAGGGTTTCCCCTCCCCTCCCACCACTACCTTATAATATTTTACATTGCCCTATCTTCTTTATACTTATCATATGCCTTTCTCAAGCGTGCAATACCTTCTTTAATTTCCTCGGCAGAAGGTAATGAGAAGTTCAGTCTAAGAGTGTTACGTTTACCAAGTTCAGGATAAGGATAAAATGCCGAACCATATACGTAAACAACACCTGCATCAACAGAGTATCTAAACATCTCATAAGTGTCCACCCAATCTGGAAGCTCCATCCAAATAAAGAAACCACCTTTGGGCACAGACCATTTGGTACCCTCAACATCGCCAAAATGCTCCTTGAGGGCTTCAAGCATGACCCTCATCTTAACACCATAGTGCTCTTTTAGAGTATTCAAATGTTCCTCAAAAAATCCAAGGTTCATATACTCTAGCGTAGCATACTGAACAAATGCTGCCGTGCAAAGATCAGCTGCCTGCTTGGCAACGATCATCTTCCTGATAATTTCAGGATGACCAACGGCAAATCCCAACCTAAAACCGGGAACCAGGGTCTTAGAATAAGTAGAAAGATAAATCACGGTAGATGCATCGTCAAAGGATTTAATAGTAGGTGGTCTTTCACCATCGTATACAAGATAACCGTATGGATCATCTTCTATAACCAGCACATTATACTCCTTAGCAAGCTCAACAATTCTTCTTCTCCTTTCAACACTCATCATGTAACCGGCAGGATTTTGGAATGTCGGTATGGTGTAAATGGCCTTTACAGGATCTCCTTTGGCCCGGTGTTTCTTTAGTTTTTGTTCCAAAATATCCATATCCATGCCATTTTCATCCATAGGAACACCAACAAAGCGTGCCTGCATAGAACGAAAAGCTACCAGACCTCCAACGTAGGTAGGTTGCTCTACAATAATAATATCTCCCGGATCAATAAGCACTTGGGAAAGTAAGCTTAGTGCTTGCTGAGAAGCACTCACCACCATAACAGCCTCATCATCACAGTGGATACATCCCTCCTTCTCCCTCATAAACCAACGAAGATACTCTAAAAACTCAGGGACACCCTGAGTAGCTGAATATTGTAGCATCTTAGGGCCATACTTTTCTAAAGCCGAATTAACAGCTTGCTGTATTTTATCTTTTGGGAATAATGCAGGATCTGGATATCCTCCGGCCAAAGAAATAATTCCACTTGTACCGGTATACTTAAAAATCTCACGAATAGCAGAAGGATTCAAAGACTTAGCCCTACTACTGAGAAGTTTCTCTGCATTAAGAAAACCGGCCATATACATATCGCCTCCTGTGAAGTTATATTTGGGGAAACCCCTTAATTATTATACCCCATATTGCATATATAGATTATTATGCAAAGAATAATCTATGGTATTTATTCATTAAATATTCAAATAGAAGTATAAGCTCATGCCACGATGTAACAGAAAAATCGCTGGGAGCAGTTCTGTTATATGGCATATCCCATCTTACAATGGGAAATCCCATTCTATGGGTTTCTTCCAGATTATGGGGGCTATCATCTACAAACATCACTACACGTCCACCTTTAAAAATCAGAGATCTCAACACCATCTCTTTCCCTTTTCTCACAAACGGCGCATTGATAAAGGGAATATTACCAAGACCAAACATGGAAAGATTCTTCCTAGCAGCTTCTTCAATGTATACGGTCCTCTTTGTAAGAAACATCACCGTAGTACCGCATCTTATCATATGCAATATACCTTCCTTGGCACCGTCTCGTAGAGGTATCATGTCCTTGGCAACCTTTCTAAAAATATTTACAGCATCGTTATAAGAAAGCGTACCATCCCTTACCCACGGAGCATACGCAATAGACCAGCGCTTTGCATCTGAGAGCACATAATTTCTGCCATATGTTTTATTAATATAATCCACAATAGTTCTCATAGTATCAAACACAACATCATCTAAATCCAAGACCACAATAGGTCTTTTAGTTTGGACAACCTGCTCAAGGACCAGTTCAATATCATGCCACCGCATTATCTTCCCCCAAGATCACCGGGATATAATATACCCCGTTTAAATAAACTGATAGCCTGCTGCCTAGCATATAGTGTCATAGACCATACATCGGGTAAAACTCCCGCTCCATTTAACTTTTCACCATGGGGTCCTAATACTTCATAGGCAGTAAGTGACAACATACTACCATCACCAAACTTATAAACAACCGATGCAACCCCTTTACCATATGTTGTTTGACCTACCAAGATTGCCCTACGATATGATTTCATAGCCATTGCAAACACTTCAGCTGCAGACGTGGTTCCCTCATCTACGAGGACATATACCGGCCTTTCCTCAGAAATCATCCACCTACTAACAGGGGCATACATAACTGTAGTATTATCATTACCATCAACAAGAGTATAAACTTCCTTTCC
>CAZATH010000105.1:0-5435 GCA_964487995.1 uncultured bacterium | reverse complement strand
ATGTTCCCGGTGTTGCAGGTAAAGAGAAAGAAATTGTTGAAAAAATTAAGGATTTATTGGGTATCACTGGTGATATTGGGGAGATATTAAGAAGCACTTTCCTTATTATGCAAGGCAAGATTGACGAGATGATAAAGGGTAAGAATCCCTTGGATATGCTCAGTAAATCGGGAGTTGTTCCTTTAAAGGAAGAAGATATCAGATTGTTTATTAATGACAAATTGAAAAACCTTAAAGGCGAAGAAGATAGCCACAAAGCTCAGATAGGTACATATCATAGATTTATCCTTGATGAATATCATGCAGTTGAGGATATCCTTCAATACGATAATAATGGAGAAATTCTTGCCCGTAGATGGGAAGATTTTGAGGAAATAGAAGACGATGACATAGTAAAAAGAACTGCCGGATTGTCCTCTCAATTGATACCTGATACCATTTTGTATTTGAAAAATCTTTATACACAAATAGAAAGTTATAAAGAAAACTTTATGGCTTTAGATGAGTTAAAACGAGTTTCTTCTGATCTAAAAACATTGGAAGAGATATACTCTCAAAAAAAGCAAAGGCTTGAAGAGCTCCGTAAAAATCTTGACAGTCTTAAAAAGACCTATGATGAGACGCTGCTATTTCTTGCAGAGTGTGGTCTTTCACGTGAACATAAAAATGCACTACTTCACCTGAAGGCAAAGAAGGAGGAGGGGTTTGATATAGACTATATCAAATTGCTTGGGGAGATGACCGAGGTGGACAAAGAGCAGTATACGGAGTCATATGAGAAAATGCTGAAATACAAAGAGGGTCTTACCAACGAAAAAATTAAGCAGGCATATAGGGTATTTGTTCACTTGAAAAGGCAATTTGCCCATACCACTAAGGAGGATATAGAACGCTATCGGCATCTTGTTGAAAAGCGAATGCGTTTGGAAGAAAAACGCAAAGGTTTGCATAAACAGGCTAACCAACTGAAAAATAGGCTATCTGAGCTGGAAAATCGTTATCACACACTACTGGACGAACTGAATGGTATACAGAAAAAACTCCAGGCCATTTTAGGAAGGTATTCTTACATAGATAGGCTCATCGGTAATGAGGATAAGCTAAGAGATGCATTGAGGTTAAAAAGTCAGATAAGAAAAATAAAGGAAGAACTTGAAGACATTCAAATGCCGGATATTGATAAGTTGCGTAAGAAAAAGGACATATACACTAAGGCTTATGAGAAACTTGCCATGCTTGTAGAAAGGTGGCAGGCTTTGCCTAATATTGAAGGAAAAGAAAACATTTCTGTAGTTGAACAGTGGGTTGTGGACTATGGAAGGTATATGCACCTTCGTGATGGAAAGTGCCCTGTGTGTGGTGCCACTGACCATGTCTTCCATGGAGAAAAGATGTCGCCACCAGAGGTTAACGGTCAACTCATAGATGCCATTAGGGGGCTTCAGGCTGCGGAGATAGACAGGCAGAGAAAGGAGATATTAAAAAGTGTCAAGAAGATTGTAGGGAAAGAGGTTGAACCAGACTATGCCATAAAAATCGTTAAAGGAAAGCTGGAAGAGATAGAAAAGGATTATGAGAAAGCCCAAACGTTGTATCAAACCGTGAATCTGAGGAATGCCGATATAGGAAGGATGGAAAAAGAGCTACAGGATATATGCAGTTTACTACAGTTAGATTGTGATGGCATCACAGAGGCTTTATATCAAGACCTGGGAGATTATAAAAAACTTATTGATAATAAGAAGCTTTTAGATGTAAAGATAGAGCAGATAACTGAGGAAATGGATAGGGTAAAAAAGGAGCTTAAAGATGTTGAAATAGAAATAGAGAAGCTAGACAGGGAGTTAAAAGACATACCCCCCGATGCAGAGAAGATTTATAACCAACTAAAGCTTTATCACCAGTTCAAGGCTGAGGAAAAATATCTCTATAAAGAAGAATATGGAGAAGAAGACAGCTATCCTGATGGTATTGAAGATACCATGAGAAATGTTGTGATGTATAAGCGACTGTTAAGGGAGCTAAACCATATTTTAGGCTCACCTGCTTATATTTCGTGGCGTAGAGAGAAGGGAAAATCTATCTTACCTAACCCACAAGAAGTGGATGAGCTTAACGATTATATTTCAGATATCAGAAAAAATCTCATGTCTGTTGTCTCTCTCTCTACCTTTGAAAAAATCTACGATGATATAAATCGCATTGTAGAGAAGGTTATGGAAATAGAAGAACTTGACAAAGATATAGAGCAGGTAAAGGCAGAAGTAGAGGGCTTAAAAGGTGAAGTTATTGCCATAGACAGACAGTTAAAGAAACTTTCCGAAAGGCGCACTGACCTAAAGCAACTTGTGGAAAGTCTCCCCGATCGTCTAATAAAACTTCTGGAAAATTCATCGTACGAAGTTATTTTAGACAGGATTGGTAGAGTTGTAGAAAGACTGGAAGAACTCAGTGTCACTATAAAGAGAGAAAATGATAGATTAGAGGTTGTCAAAAAGAAAATTGAGCTTTTGGATTACATCAGAAAATATATCATACCCTCTTTCTATAAATGGTATATCGATGAGATTACCGATGTATTTAAAAATATCTTATCTGATAATCTCCACACACTCAGTGGTAGATACATGATTGAAAATATTGGGGGAGACAAGGGTATAGAGCTAAGAGATCAGTGGACTGATACTGTTCGCCCTGTCCATATGCTCTCTGGTGGTGAAAAGACCATGTTAGGACTGTCATTTATCTTTGCACTGGCAGAGATGGTGGCAGGTTCTTCGTCATCGAGGGTATTCTTCATTGATGAGGCATTTTCAGCCCTTGATAAAGATAGAAAGCGAGAGCTAAAGCCTGTCCTTGAGAATCTTGTGAGCACGTCTTCTAATACAATCTTTATCATCACCCACGATGAAAGAATCTTAGATAGTGCTCCCCCAGAAAGCCCTGTTATACGAATGGAAAGGGGAGAAATTACAAGAAAAAGCACTGTGGGTGCGGAAACCACAGAGGGAGATGTGGGTTTGACATCTGAGAGCCAGTGGGAAGAGGCAAAACAGTTATTGAAATAGGAGGGGATATCATGAAACTGATAAAGGCATATGAAAATGCTCCAGAGGTAGGTTATATTCGCGGTGAACAGACGGCAAGGACATATACAATGGTTGTTAATCGTGATGTTGTCAATGCAGACAAAATAGATAGTTCCCCTTTACACGTGGGAGAAGATGCCGTGGTAAAGGTTGATGTATACGATAAAGATACAGGAAAGGTGGTATCTCACATCTTCGTAATCGGTAAAGTTGTTGCCGTTGAATCAGATACCGAGGTTAAAGTTGGAGTTTATAGACAGGCAGGTCAACTGATTACAGCACCGAATACCGTTATTGCACGCTTTGTGCCCCAGTCGGCATTTGTGATCAAGGCAGATGAACCATCTTATATTGAAGTTCAGCCATTTAATACTGTACTGAATCCCGGCACCAAGGTAAAACGTTTGACAAGGGAGTTTATATCTGTTTTTATGGAACTTTTTAAAGACAAGAAGGTATTCACCCCAGGATTGTTCCTTGGTAGCAATGTTCCTATACCATTTTGGCTTCCCCATTTTGGTGAGGGAAATAACGGTATAGGAGAGGCTTATCATGTTGGTATCTTTGGAAGGACAGGGTCGGGAAAATCGGCTTTGGCTAAAATACTCATGGCTTATTATGGTATGCATAGGGAGATGTCTGCCATAGTCCTTGATCCCCAAGGAGAATTTTATAGGGATATGACAGGGCAAAGGGGAAGTGGCACATATCCCCTTGATGTTAAACGTTATTGGATAAAGACAGGTGGACAAGTTGTGTTGGCACCCATTTCAGAAATAGCCTTTGAAGATGAGGGGGATATCCGCTCTCTTCTTATGGCAACCATACATACCATAGGTAAGTACATTGGTATTACATCTGAGGAAAAGCGAGAGAGACTGGTTAGTGCCACATTGCCTATATTCCATGCCATAGCTCTATATCTCAGGGGCAAAGATAATCAGGTGTCGCCGACTGTGGTTGAAGAGTTTACCGCAATAGGAAGTGGTGATATAGGGCAGATGCTCAGAGATGCAATCCATATGGCAAGAAAGGGGAACTTTACCCATCCAGCCATTGAAGACCTTGCCAATATTGTTCTTTCGCGTATAGATAGCAGAATGGATGACATATACGATAACGAAAGTAGCAGAAAGGAAAAACGCAAGAACATAGAAAACCTTAGAGAAGATAGTGAGAGATTTAGAGAATTTAAAGAGAGCCTTGCCCACTTGATTGCCATTATTCACGGTGATAGAACAATTGATGAGCTCATTAAAGCTACGATCCACGATCACACATTTCTAGTGCTGTCTATGTCAGACGATGGTGATATGGGAGAGTTTTTACAATACTTTATGATAGATACCTTCCTTAAAAAGCTTGTATCTATAGCCTCTCAGATGTTTAAAAAGGGAGAACATATGAATACCATGGTGTTTCTTGACGAGGCACATCGTTTTGTGCCCTCTTCACGTAGCGACGATAAATATATTGAAATGCTTCGCAAGAGGCTAATTCGTGCTGTGAGGGAGACACGAAAATACGGTTTAGGTTGGACCTTTATCTCTCAAACACTGGGCTCTTTGTCTCCTGATATTGTCTATCAGATAAGGATATTTATTATTGGTTATGGGCTTGTACTAGCATCGGAAAGGGCAAAGGTTGCCGAACTAGTCTCTGGCTATCCCGGTGCCATGGATGTCTATGATTCCTTTCCCGATCCATTTAGTGCCAAGTTCTTTGGAAGAAGCTTTTTCCCATTTATGGTTGTTGGACCGGCATCTCCCCTTTCCTCATCAGGTGCACCACTCTTCTTCTCTTCATACAGTGCCGATAAAGTAAGAAGATCGTTAGATGTATTGATTGAAAAAGATAATTAAAACAAGAAAAACCTTCGGTGTTGGTACCTCCACAGTGGTATCAGCACCGGTTTACACTGGGGAAGTTGGTTTTACGGTATGGTTTCTTTCTATCTTTCTTTATCGTTTATAATGGTGTAAAAATATCAGTGATGGAGGGATCACCTTTGGCGGTTATAAAATACGCGCCTGAAGACTTTGAGGTCAAAGAACTTATGAAGTTGCCACCTGAGGGAAAGGGCTATGGCCTATATCTCCTTACAAAGAAGAATAGAACGACGATAGATGCCGTTAAAGAGGTGGCAGATGCTCTTGGTGTTAGGTATAGAGCGGTATCCTTTGGTGGCATGAAGGATAAACGTGCCATTACATATCAATACATCACCGTAAAAGGTGTTGTGGGAAGAAAGGTAGGGGGTAGAGGATGGAAGATTACCCCTATCTCTGAGGTCTCACGCCATGTGTCCAAAGAGGATATACTCGGCAATGAGTTTTTCATTACCAT
>CAZATH010000104.1:0-5566 GCA_964487995.1 uncultured bacterium | reverse complement strand
ATAACATCTTGGCAAATTCTGAAACCTTTACGTTATTTTGAGGCTTAAACGTGCCATCGGGATATCCACTGATTAAACCTACCCAATCGGCATAACATACATATTTGGTATACCATTCATTACCACTGACATCTTTATATACCCGGCATGCCCTTCTCATTAGGTCAAATTTGGCTCCAAATACATTTTCCATAGTCCTTATCATCAACGCCACTGTTTCAGCACGGGTAATATTAGACGAAAGCTTAACACTACCATCTGGATATCCTTTTACAATACCGTAGTTCTTTAAAGCTTCTAGTATACTCTCCATATAATCATATCTCCTGATATCACTAAATGCATATCCATAGACAGATACAGGTTTAAGCCCAGAAGCAAGGAATACACCAAACATAACCTGTCTTCTGGTTGCAGGCATACTCATATCGATACCTGATTTAGCCTCGGGAATAATATATCCCTTTATACCCTCAAGGTAGTTATGAAGCCAATCGGGTATATTTTCATACTTCATTTCATCTTGCCTATATATTGGAAATGTGAGTCTTAAAGAGGCTCGCGGAATAGTCCAATCTAAACCTGAAACAGAAAGAACAATATCGGTATTTTTCACCATCACAATATAATAAGGAAGATACCTTGTTCCTACAGTAGGCTGATACCCCATCGTTTTAGTATATGTAGGAGCAGAGCCACCCATACCTGTTCTAACATTTGCCGACTGATCCCATACAAATGTGGCTATTTTAACACTCTCTCCCGGTGCCAATGAACCTGAAAATGGTATAACTTTTAAAGATTTACCACTGTCATAGGCACTGGTATAAGCCATATACGAACCATGTCCACCTAATATATCTACTGTCAAAGATGCAGAATGTATAGAGACTGTTGTCGACAATGTATTTTTCAGATACACATCAAATACCACATTATCACCATCAGCAACAGCAAAAGAGGAA
This sequence comes from uncultured bacterium, assembly GCA_964487995.1. Lineage (GTDB taxonomy): Bacteria > Coprothermobacterota > Coprothermobacteria > Coprothermobacterales > JAADFF01 > JAADFF01. The sequence continues at coordinate 4,601 of CAZATH010000104.1, read as the reverse complement.
ACATCGGCAAATAAGCGTATACCACTCATCACATCTTTATCACTGATAAACACTGCTTTGCCATTTTCTACCTTAAGTTTACCTCTCACCTCTACTTTCTTACCGGCCATCAAAATAGCCCTGAAAGCATAAATACCATCTTTAATCTTCACTGTATCTGAACCTAGATATACCTTCTGACCTTTACCAATATGTAAAGGAGTAATTACCTGCAAAAACACCTTACCATCGGCAAAATGATATGAAAAACCATCGCCTTCTATAAAGTAATCAAATTTCTGAGAAGTATTAAACGTTAAATCTACAGGATCACCGTCATTTTTAAGATAAAAAGAAACCTCAAGGGTATTTACCCCTTCCCCGCTATCTTTTACCTTAAATACAGGTATCAGATGCAAATACTCCTGATAACCGTCCCCCGTAGGTTTGGGAGAAATTAACGGTGCCAGTGCATAAACAGATGAAAAAATACTAATAGACATCAGCACAGTGGCTACAGTCAACAAAAATACAAGAATTTTCTTAAACATATACCTCACCTCCACAGGTGTATACGATGATTGCGATAAAAGGTATCATAATATAAAAGAGGAGGGAGTATTTCCCTCCTCTTCTCTGTTCAATATAATCTACTTCTTATTTTCCTATAATACTATCATACTCTGCTTGGCTAAGAACCACTGGTTTATAGTCTACCCCGTATTTTTACAAATTCCTTACAAATGCCCGCAAATGGCTATATGATCCACTCTTCAGAATGTCATATACATATTTAATATCCTCATTATCTGTAGCCTTTATTCCTTCTTCCAAATCTTTAATATCTGTCTCCTCTATCAGTGCCCCTACCTTTAAAGCAGAAACCTCATTTTGAGAACCCTGATTAATAAGCTGGTTGTATAAATCACCCAGCTTAGCATTTTCAAACTCACCAGGTTTAAGGTCTGCTACAGGGTTATCAATACCATATCTATCGAGTAGCAAGGCTATATTATTCATATGCGTCTGCTCAGCCCTTGCTATATTTTTGAACACCTGGAGGTTATATTTATCTCCAAGATAAGTATATACATCCCTTGCAAGCTTCTCCTCCTGTATCATGTATAGAAGATTTTCTTTTTCAGCCTCTGATAGGTCAGATTTAGGCGGCAAAGTAGCTTCGGTAAGCGAACCTCCACCTATACCACTGCTTCCGCTATTTCCACCATTTCCTTGCTGTGCGGTATTGACCGTTTCTGGCTTTGATACGCTACCCCAGTAGGTTATACCCCACCATATACCCACAATGGATATAACAGCTACAATCAACCATCTTCTCAATAATATATATGCAGTAAATTATGCTTTGTGACACATTAACCTTTCTGTTCGGCAATATATGTGCCGGTGATCGTTAAGATAGCACCTATAATCGTATATATATTAGGATATATACCTAGAATAATAGCCTCTGCAATGGCCGTTACAATAGGTATAAAGTAAAGGCCATTGGTAACAGTCTTTCCACCTGCCAGGGCTATTGCCCTGTTCCACATGAAATACCCAAGGGCACTACAAAACACACCAAGATAAACCAACGCTGTGATGGCGGGAAGGGAAAACCAAGAAGATATAGACACCCCTTTGTTTAAAAGCTCTACAGTAGAAAATGGCAATAGGAAAATTAACCCCCACAGGCTAATATCCCTTGTAAGCACGGCATTATCATAGGAAGATAATTTCTCCACAAACAAGGTATAAAATATCCAGCTAAGAGCTGCACCAAATACCAATATATCACCAAGTGGATTGAGTTTCAGCACAAACCTACCATTTAAAACAATGATAGCCACCCCAATAAATGCCATCACTGTGCCAATATATCTCATGAGACTAGAGCGCTTACCCCTTATGGCATCGGCAATGACAAGATACATGATTGGGGTAGAAGAAACAATGAGGGAACCATTGGTAGCCGTTGTGTATTGAAGCCCGCTGTTTTCAGACACAAAATACAATGTAACACCAAATAAACCGGCAAGCATCACATACCACTTATCATTTCCTTCATAACTGATAATCTTTCTAGTAAAGATATATAAAACCACAATCGCCAATACAAAACGGAGCACAGCTGCCGTAATAGGGGGAATGTATCCCACAAGTACCTTGGTGGCAACAAACGATACACCCCACAAAACCACTGTAAGAAACATTAAAATAATACCCTTAGCACGATCTGACATAAGCTCCCCTCCCCTGCTAGGAATAAATAATTATTAATAGAGCTTATTACAAATCGAGACCAGGTCCTTCATTATTGTTGTTTGGATTATTAAAATCCCTTTCCCCAATACCATTCAATATATCTTCTAATCGATATCTATTACTATATACTTCATTTGCGTTATAAGCAGCAGACAAAACTAACTTCTCAAACAAACTATTTATTGCTTCTCTAAAAACTTCTACATTGATTTCTTCCCAGTTAACATCCCCTCTCCCTCCTGCTTTTCCTTCTACAAATAAAACACCGCTATATCGCGAGAAGAATGAATCAGTAGGATGAACATTAACTCCAGCCCTTATTGCAAGCGGGGAAAATCTTAAGACTTTACAATCAAAACACTTTTTAGAAATATCGTAAAAATCATGGAAAACTTCATAAGGATCTTTTTTATTCAAACAATATTTAAACTCAGTATTTCCATTGTACCAAGAAACTCCCACATAGCATATATGTTCATTATCTAGACACATCCCTATGTTTTTATCAAGATATATCCAATAGCCAGGACAATAATTATTTCTAGAAAGCACAAGGAGTTGACCGGCTTGTCTAACAGACGTATCATTTTTTTTACCCCAATATATATATGCCATGTCTTTAACAATATTATAACACTGTTTGTTAAAAAGTGTTTTAAATCCACTATTAGAAGCTTTTTTAGCCTCTACCACCAAAATTTCAGGATCCCATAACTGTAGATCTTTATCTATAGAAGAATAGCTTGCAATAATCTGGTTAATATTATCAACTCTTAGTCTAAAAAATGAAATATCATGAAGATAATATTCAACCTGTTTATTTAATTTAATAGATGAGAACTTACCGGAATCATTATCCTTAATCCTTTCCTTTCCATTTTTTCTCCACAAAAACAATATCTTTCTTCCGTCATCTAAAGAAATCACAGCATTTTGGAGAGTTCCAACATCTTTTATATCGTTAATATTTATCCCTAAATCAGGCAAAGGTATATTCTTAAGTATAGATTCTGTAATCTCATCCTCTTTTTGCCCAATATTATTGGCAACAATACCTTCAATATTACGAGCTGTTTGGTGGGCAAGCTCTTCTAGGCTATATGTCATTTATCATCACCCCTTATATATATATACATATTATTGTTAGATAAAACCTTATGAAGAGCAATTTCCTCTCTATAGTCAATACTTAATTTCCACTTACCTACTCTCCAATAAAAATTTAAATATCTATTTCCTTCTACCTTCCACTTAACAAGCCATCTATCATTAACTGTTACCTTTTCCACTTCTCTTGGCTCACCAATCACCACTCCCAAGCGCATAGAGGCTATAAGTACAGTTTCCATAAACCCATTGGGAAATTTTAAAGCGGAAATATAATAGGGGGATAAATATACATCTTTTACACCGATACCGCCTATCTCCATCGGTGGAACAAGGGGAAATGAACCCACTAGATCCCACGAGATTATATGCCTTTTCCATCCGTAACCTTGAATAAATTTCATATTATCATTTAGGATATTTAACCTATCACCCAAACAAGATTTATAAAAACCATTTTCTCTTTTCAGTTTACCTACCCCAAATGGGTCAAATATTCGTATACTTTGATTTCCAATAGGTATGGTATATTCCACCAGCTCTTTTTCATCTTCATCACAATCTCCAATATGAACTGCCTTTACCATAGCCTCTTTTAAGTGATTATTATTTTTTAAACGCGCTAACACAAAGATATTCCACCCATCCCTCAAAGAAAGATGTGAATTTTCTAGATTTAAAGATAATTTACGGATCCAGTCATCAAACAGAGTCAACTGACACTACCTCCTTCCTAAAAATCTCATTCTGCCGTATCCCACACGTACCTTTGCACCTATGCCAAATACCAAAAGCCCCCATGTTAGAAGGTAATGTAAAAATTTATCAATCGGAGAAGCATAGCCACTTTCAGGCACACTACAAGAGTCAAAGTGTTGAATATTCTTCAACAACAATTTATTCCACTGACATATAGGGCTTTTCACCACACAATCCTTTTTATCTATCTCCCACGCAAAATGCCACTGCGTCCCCTCTTTTACAACTACAAATAAAACAGGAGTAGGTGATAAGACATCTAAGGGATTCTTACCTTCCCTATACCAATTTTTGAAGTGATTATTGATAATATCCAACTTCAGTAATTTATAATCCTGATTATCGGTGTAAAAAGGCACACCATCAAAAAATCTTATACATCCCCGACGTTCCTTGTTTTCTTCATTGTTACCAAATAGAGTACCCTCCACATCTTCGACATCACTCTCTCCGATATATTCCAGCAACCTCCTAAAATAAAATCTCAT
>CAZATH010000103.1:0-5605 GCA_964487995.1 uncultured bacterium | reverse complement strand
CGGTAACAGGTGTACCACTTCCGTTTTTTTCTTACGGGGGTACTCAGACTATATCTAATTTCATTATGCTTGCTTTGGTCGTATTGGCAACTAAAGAGTCAGCTGCCCATGATATTACAAAGTTAAGGTTTGGGGGTACAAGATGATAGATAAATTTACTTTTTATGAGTTGTACAGTGTGGAGAAACCAGGTAGATATATTGGAAGAGAATATGGAGGAATACATAAAGAAGATTTCGAAGTTTCTTTTTTATCTGTGTATCCCGATTTATATGAAGTTGGTATTTCCTATTTTGGTCTAAATATTTTTCATTTTATGCTTAATGATATTCCTTGGGTTTTTCACGATTATGCCTTTGTTCCAGCACCCGATATGGAGAGACTAATGAGAAAAAAGGGAATTCCTCCCTATGGTATGCAATCTTATATGAGTGCTTCTGAATTTGATGTTGTTTCCTTTCATGTTCTTACAGAGATGAATTTTACCAATATTTTGTTGTTCTTGGATCTGTCGGGTATTCCTTTACTTAGTAAAGATAGAAAGTCAGATAACTATCCACTTATCATTGCAGGAGGTCCGGCTATTTCCAATCCTGAACCAATGGCAGATTTTATTGATATCGTATTTGTTGGAGATGGCGAAGTAAATATTCCTCCTTTCGTAGATATTGTTAGGCAAGCTAAGAAAGGTGGTTTGGGGAAGCAGTGGATAATTGAAAAGGTCTATTCTGATATTCCAAGTGCATATGTGCCTGAAAAGTATCACTTTGAGTGGAAGGATAATATGATTGTTTCTATATCAGGTAAGTTTGTTAAAGGGGCAAGGGCTTCACGGGACAGGATCTATTATCCTAGAAAAATGCTCATTCCAAACGTTGAAGGGATTCAAGAAAAGGCCACTGTTGAGATATTTAGGGGGTGCACTCGGGGATGCCGATACTGTCATGCTGGTCAGTATTATCGCCCGGTGAGAGAACTTTCCCCTGAGGAGGCTATTGCCATTTTGAGGGATATTGTGATATTTACAGGTTTTTTAGATGCTGGTGTTCTTTCCCTTTCAACAATGGATTATTCTGCTATTAGAGAATTTGTAAAACTTTTAAGGGAAGATGAGATCCTTAAAGAGGTTCGTTTTACACTACCGTCGTTGCGAGTTGAGTCTCTTTACGAAGATATATTAACAGAAATTGATCCCCATAGATCTATTAATCTTACGATTGCCCCAGAGGTTGGTAGTGATAGGTTGAGAAGGGTTATTAATAAGGATTTTAACAACATCCATGTGTTAAGGGCGGTAGAAAGGTTGGGTTCACTTGGCTGGACTAAATTTAAATTTTATTTTATGCTCGGATTGCCTACGGAAACAGATGATGATGCAGCTGATATTGCCAAGATGCTTTTGCGGGTAGATGACATTTTGTACAAGTTAGGACATAGAAGACGAAGTATATCTGCAACAGTAGGTTTATTTATTCCAAAGCCTCATACACCGTTTCAATGGGCTTCACAACTGTCGTTGGAAGATTACCGAAGGAGACTTTCTATAATTAGGCGAATGATAAGAAGGAGAAAAAGGATTACGTTAAGAAGTAAACCATCTTATATATCTGTTGTTGAAGGTGTTTTGAGTAGGGGGGACAGGAAACTTTCATCTGTTATCCTATCTGCATATCGTAAAGGGGCAAGGCTTGATGCCTGGGATGAATATTTTAATGAGGATGCTTGGCGTGAAGCCCTGTCTAGTATAGATGTGCAAAGGTATTTGGGGTATAGAGGGTTATACCAGATATTGCCGTGGGATAAAATATGGGTGGGAATGTCTAAGTATCATTTGCAAAGGGATTGGATTAGGGCTATCAAAGGTGAAATTTTAAGGGATTGTAGGTTGGGGTGTTATGGCTGTGGGGTTTGCAATTTTAAAGATATATTCAATCAGCTTGTCTTTGAGGGAAAATTGCCGGTGATTGACAATGAATAACGTAAGTAGAATTACAATGTTTTTTACAAAGAAATATCCCATTAACTTTTTATCTTATAAAGACTATCTTCGACACATTGTATATGCGTTGCGGAGGGCAAATGTGCGTTTGGTGTTTTCTCAAGGTTATCATCCGAGACCCCATGTTTATTCTGTTGCCTCGTTGTCATTAGGCGTTATCAGCCTGGTAGAACCTATATCTGTAGAAATCATGTCTGATATTCAGGAGGTTGAGCATGTAAAAGTATTCTTGCCAACTGGTATTGATTACTTAGGATATATAGGTGGTTATATCAGTTCTTATATAGGTGTCTATCGGTCGAGTGGCAGATATTTTATCATTAATCATCCATCTGAAGGTTTAGGAAAATTTATAAAGAATCATAATATACCTCCTTATGAGATAATAAAGGAAGATATCATCTTGGATGGTATAGGCTCTGTGAGAAACTACTTGGGGGTGAGTTAAATGGCTGCTCATATAGACCGTCAGACGTTGCCTGAAGAGTTGGTTAGAGTTTTAGACTATGCATTGAATATTAAAGCAACAGATGTTCATCTTAGAGCTAGTAAGCCTGTATATATGCGCATTGCCAAGCAAATGATTCCGTTTCCTGAGTTGGGGATATTTGAGAAGTATATCTTAGAGACATTTGTTGATGCCTTGCTTAGCAAGACGGTTAAAGGGGTTGTAACTTCCCGTGGTCAGATAGAAACTTCTTTTAATTATGCTAATGTTGCAAGGTTTAGATTAACTGTTTTCCTGAGTATGGGCAGGTTTGCCCTTTCGTTTAGATATATACCACTTAAGATACCAACACTTGAAGAACTTCGTTTACCGTCTGAGCTAAGTAAAGTGCAAACTTTTTCTGACGGTCTGGTATTGGTGGTTGGACCTACCGGTTCTGGTAAAACTACTACACTCGCAGCAATGGTGGATATGATTAATACACAAAAGCGTTTACACATATTAACCCTTGAGGATCCTGTGGAGTATTATTTTGAAGACAAAATGTCTTTGGTTACCCAGAGAAGTCTTGACAGTGATTCAAGTGATTTTAAAACGATGCTTCGTGAGGCTTTAAGAGAGGATCCAGATGTAATTGTAATTGGTGAAATGCGTTCTCTTGAAGATTTCGAGTTTGGAATACAGGCAGCAGATAGTGGTCACCTTGTATTTGCCGCCGTTCATACTGTCGATACTGTCCAAACAATACACCGTATTATCGATGCTTTTCCACCTGTGGCTCAACGTCAAGTAAGAGATTCTCTTGCATCTTTGATACGAGCTGTGTTTGCCCAGAGACTATTACCATTGAAAACAGGTGATGGGGTAGTACCTGCTGTGGAGATTGCCTGGGGAAGTCATATTGAGAAACAGGTTAGAGAAAATAATATTGATCAAATTTATGATATTATTAAAAACGGTCGTGAACTGGGTATGCAAACGCTTAATCAAGCTATTGCCAAATTGGTAGGTGAAGGTTTAGTTTCTGCTGAGGATGCCATGCTGGCTACCCACAGACCCAAGGAGTTATCTCTCCTTCTCAAAGGATTTACAGGAACGGCATTGGGAGGTAGTGCGGTTGATTGGCTTATGGATGAGTAGTGAAGTTGAAAATAGGTTAAAAATCTTTGCCAATATGGTGTTACGATATGGCAGATCGTTAACATCTCATGATTCGTTTGAAGAGTTGTGGATACTGTCTATCATGGATAGTGTGATGGGATGGGTATATATTAAAAAATTTCAAGATTCTGCTGATATAGTCTACGATGTCGGTAGCGGTGCAGGATTTCCTGCTGTGGTTGTTGCGATTATTGATCCTAATGTTAAAGTGATTGCCATTGACAAGAAGAAAAAGTCGGTGGTCTTTATGGAAATGGTTAAGGATAGACTGGGTTTACACAATCTTGAACCTGTGCATGGTGATGCTTATAAGCTTTTAAGGAATACTAAGAAAGGTGGTATGATTATATCTAGGGCTGTTGCTCCTATTTCTGAATTTGTATCAATGCTACCTGATGATCTTAAGCTTCCTCTTTTTTTGTGGAAAGGTCCGCGATGGAAAGAAGAACTAAAAGGAACACATATGTGGTATCCTTTCTTTGAAGCTAATTATGAGCTAAAGATGAAGGATGAAGTGCGATTGAGATATATTGTGGGGTTGGAAAGGCGATGAGAAAAAAACGAAAATATGTGGAAAGAGAAAGCGGCAGTAATCAAAAAGGTAAAACGATTGTTGTTGATGATGTAAGTAAACGTAAAAAGAAAAGAAGAGGTAGTGTGTGGCGATATTTTCTCTCTGTGCTGTTGGGAGCTATGGTTGTGGTTTCTGTTTTAATTTTCTTAACATATCAATCTCTTACGGTTTTGTTTCCGTGGATGTTTGGCAGTTCAGCTGGCAATACCGTTGAGAAGCATTATGTAGAAGTGAGTATTCCTGTATGGAATAAGCATGAGGGGAAATGGATAAATGTCCATAGAAAGATAGCCGATGCGGGAGATGAATTTACCATATCATATGTTTTTTCTCAATTTACCGCTAGTTTGGGTTTTACATTTGGTTATGATACTGGGCAAAGACTCCGTATTGTCTCTGTTGAAAACAGGGGAGACTGGAATGTTTTTCTCTCAGGTAGTGGTATACCATTTTATACATCATATAGATTGAGAGATTTGATATGCAGTGCTCTTGATGAAATGGAGAAAAATATTGGTGCGCCGGTGACACTTTTTTACGATGGAGAAGATATCAAAGATTATATACCCTGTAATGCCGATGATGGTTATATGGTGTTTTATGTCAGGGGAAATAGTGTTAGGGCAAGGTGGGTTTATAAGAAGATAAACAAGGCTGATGTGGCTTCATTCTTCTATACTGTATTAAAAAAGGCATCCATGTTAGGGGATACCAATCTTAGTGATATGGTTTCATCTGTTTCGTTTGAAAATGGTACCCTTGTAGTTAATGTCAAATCTGGTTCTTTTGTGAATGCAACTACTTTTGCGAAGGATGCACTTATTTATAATATGATGTACCTTTATCCATATATTAATTCGATAGAAATCAATGATCCTGATTCTTTACCATACACAGATGTAAGACTGGATCCAATGCTCTTAATCCCCACATCGGGAGAGGATTTTATAGCTCAAATGGGAGATAGGATGACGTTTATTGAGAGGTTAAAAAGAGTGTTTCCTATAATAAATAGCATTAAAATAGGTAATGGGCGTGCTATTGTTGATTTTTCTAGGGTGCCTAGTAGAGAGGTGGCAGAGGCAATTGCCAGAAGTGTGATATCTTATAAAGGTATATCCAGTGTAATTCTATCTGTTAATGGTAAAATCATTCCCTTTTTTGCCGATCCCTTTGAAGAGGATTTTTGATTGGTTAAATAGTATGTGGCTTGGAGTTTGAGTAATATAAATACCGTGTTTTATCTTTATGCCATGGTGTTTTGATGTAAATGTCCAGTTGGCAGGGTGGTTCTGTGCAATCCTTTTAATACTTAGTGTATCAGCGGGGATGGCCAGCCAGCTTTCCCATGGTCCTCTGATTCCGCTTCTGAGTATCTGTATAACATCAGCCGAAGTGATTTTTCTACGAAAGAAAAGGTGAA
>CAZATH010000102.1:3665-5643 GCA_964487995.1 uncultured bacterium | reverse complement strand
CTGTTTACAGAGGGCAGTATCACAGAGATAGAAGAGGAAAAGTGAAAGCAGTGGTATGTGCCATGTTGTTAATTTCTGCATAGTGTAAGAACTTGCTAATCAATTTGTATAAATGGTGAATAATTGCTGAGGGTAAAGTAAATAGACTGATGTTTTTAACTGAAAAAAACTGTATATGTTTATTGGTAACTTTTGATATCTATTATCGTATACTTCTACTGTTTATCGTTAATGTGAGAAAAATCTTCTTCTAAAAAATATGAAAATTACTGGGTAAGTAGCATACCAAAGTTGTTTGAAAAAGTAAAAGAGTTATTTGAGTAGTGGGGTGGGTATGGCTTACATACCCACCCATTTTTGCCAGAATGGTTGTGTGGCATACAGCCAAAAAGCGGTATGTGTTAAAAATGCTGTCTTTATGGCTGCTCTTATTGACAGGCTAATAAATGTTGGCACTCCCTTAATCAAGGCTATCAGTAGTTCTCCAAATATGGCATATATTATTAGAAGGATAATGATGCCTCCGATAGAAAATACCAGAGATATAGAGCTACCGATAATAAATATGGGTATGGCAAGTGATATACCTATGCCACCTATTAATACAATGAGTGTTCCGAAAAATCCTCCTGTGAGTATGATGAGCCACTCTTCAGGTTTAATAAGTGTTTTACCTGTTATGGGCTTTAGTGAAGCTGGAGATACTACAAATGCCAGAGTGATGGCTAGTGTTGATATGTAAGCAAAGTGGATAATAGGGAAAAAGTATAACAGTAGTGAGATTGTAATAAACCAACTTGATGCCTTTGCCGATAATATATATCGGTTGTGGGGTTCTTCTTCTGCCGTTTTGATAAAGTAGAACATTGAAAATGTGTATGCAAGGGCTATCTTTATACCTGTGTAGAGTATATTATTATTGTCTGTTTCCAAGATAAAATATGGAGTTGAAAGTGCAATGCTTAGACCTGCTATAAGCAGAGTAATGCTGCCTAAGTAGCTTGGATATCGTTTCAGCAGTTTAAGCGTTATCAGCATAATGACTATGATGGGAATACCATAAATAGATTTGTCTAGTTCTTTGTAATTTGACATATATACTTTAGGGTCAATGGTATACATACTGCCATTAATTTTACATACGAGTTTTCCCATAGACCAAGGTAATATTCTACTGCCTTTGTATGCCTTAAATATATACGTGGGCCCATGGGGTACCTGTGAATAGCATATGGTATTCTTGGGTATATAGTTAATTGATTTATCCCTTGGATATGTTTTCGCAACTTTAGGTATATGTGACGAGATTCCCACTATTTTCCATCCTTTAAAGAAGTCAATGCCAAATCTTTGTAATATCCACGGCGAGTATGTGTGTTTGTGGGGTAGGGGGAAAAATCCCATCATTGTTGATATTATGATTACCGCTAATGTTATGTATATCATTTGTATTTTTAGGGGGATCTTCCATGTTCTGGTGGGTTCTTGGGTTTGATAATATGAGTGACGCTCTTGGTTGTATCCGTAGCTACTATAATCTTCATAAGTTGTGTTATATGTGCCACTTTGTTGTTCGTAATTTTCGTTTACGCTTTCTTCTAAGTGCCTCCTTAGGTCGTATTCTCGCCTTTTGGTAGGATTTGATAAAACTTCGTATGCTTCATTAATCTCAGCCATAATTTCAGTGGCATGGGGATTATCTTTATTGATATCTGGATGATACTTCCTTACAAGTTCTCTATATTTCTTTCTAATTTCTTCTTGAGATGCGTTTTCTGACACGCCTAAGATTTTGTAGTAATCTTTCATGGTCCTTTGTTTCCTCCAAACAATGCTTTAGCTTCACAATTTATCAGTATTATAACCTGTCTCTATTTCTGTTTACCAGTGGTGCTGGTAAAGAGACGCAGTAATAGACGTTGGTAGTTTTTATGTTGAATATTAAAAAAGCATGGTTTCACAAGATGCTATAAGAGAT
>CAZATH010000102.1:0-3565 GCA_964487995.1 uncultured bacterium | reverse complement strand
TAGTTTTTATGTTGAATATTAAAAAAGCATGGTTTCACAAGATGCTATAAGAGATTTAGAGAAGACAAAATACGATGGTGTGCTTCTAAAGGTTTATGTATTTATGAAAAAGAATTCCTCCCATGGATTGGGAGGAAACAACAAGGTGATATGAATATTAGCTATTTGGAGTGCTCTGTGGTAAATGTATTTTTTATAAACATTGTGAAGTTAAGATGGACATGGATGTTTAACTGTTCCATGGTGATAGGTGAAAGGTCTATTACATCAATAGATGGAACAATAAAGTGAAGCTCGGCACCGTGATGTTTGCCTAGATAGTGTTTCCAGTCTACTATCCAGTCGGTTCCTAATGATGTTCTCTCTGTTAAGATAAGAATCTTATTCAGTGGATAGTTTATTGCCTTTGCCATTTTTAGGAAAGTATGGAGATTATGTATGGTGGGAAAGGTGCCTACAGAGTTGTTATTGGTTATATTTCCAATTATTTTGATATTATTCTTCTCTACAAATGCTGTGAGATACAAAATGTTTTCATCGTTGGTCACTGGATTGATTATGGCTACGGTCCAAGGCTCTGATACAGATGGTATGGTATTTTGTATTAGCTCTTTTAGTAGTTCTTCGAGAGTTTGTTTCAGAAGATATGCTATGATGCGTGTGTCCTCTTTCTTGTAATTTGCTGGAACGTTTTGAATAGCATTGTGTAGATCTTTTAGAGTGATAACACCATTTTGTATGCCATGTTGGAGTTTATTTTTAATGAATAATATATCGCCCCAACTTTGAAGGATATCTTGATAAAGAAGGCTTCTTAAGCTTTTAATTAGTTGTTTGGAGGTTTTTACTTTTAGAAATACCTTAGCTATTTCGGGATGTTGTGGGATAAAGGAGCTGATGGTAGAGTAATCTAAATTATATTCTTCTATTTTCTTGGCTATTTCTGATGCCAGTGCCTTCTTCAGTTTGTTTTTCTGAGCAGGAGCAATGGTCTTTAAACTATCTATTTCTTTGAATTTTGCTGAAATATATTTAATCTCTTCAAATGCCGCAATCTGGGGATATTTTTCCTTTATCTTGGCTTCTATCTTTTTATACTTCTCTTTGTCTTCATAGGCAAGTATGTAGTCAAAGAGGGGGTTATCAGGGGGCATATGGGCTATTTTAATAGCTTCGGCAAGTTTCTTTCTGTATTTAATGGCATAATATGGTGTAATGTTGTCTTTAAGCCACTGGGCAATGGCTTCTTTAATGGTTTTACCAAAACCAAAACCTAAGCTTCTATTAAGTTCTATAAAATCACCGAGCATAATGGGATTGGTGATGATCTGGGGGAATAGCTTCTTAAATAGTTCTGCATCTTTTCTTCTGACAAGTACCAGTAGCGTAAGCATCATGGTGCGGGATGGTGTGCTCTGTTGTGCTTTGGAAACCACTTCTTTGATATCTTCTGATTTCATCGTGTTAATAAGACGAAGGAGGTTTTCAGTTGTTGTTATGGGATCGATTTCTACTTTGTCATAATACGTATCGTAGGATGTATTGGAGTTTATTTCTGTGTTGAATGGTCTTTCGTATAAAAGTATAAATAGGAGTTCTTTAGACGGGTTTCTTTCTTTAATCTTGGGTTCAGCTATCCTAATGATACCACCGTAATTTTTGATGGTTCTTGTAAAATCATTGATGTTCAAAGATAATACCCCCTTTCGGCGGTGGAAAATATTAACTATGTGGCAAATATAAAAAAGACATTGAAAAGTGGCGAGCGGGGACACCCCTTGCCACTTCCGGCCCTAATGAGGTAATGAAAGGTAGCTATAAACCGCTCCCACCCTTTTCTAAAGGGCCTTTGGGACTTTTCTCTGAAAGCCACCCTTTCCTCCGGACCGGACCTTGCAGGTGCTATGAGGACCCCCTCACACCTGCATGTTTAGTTTACTATATGCAAGAATTTTTGTCAATATCTTGTGTGTAAATTAAGGTTGACAATTGATTTTTTATATGTTGGTTATCCGGTGGCAAATATGAGCTCGTGTGCTTGCAATATTTACTCATGTGTAAACTATACTTTACGTTGTTCTTGTTTAATAATTTCCGTGAAATCTAGTGGAATCCATCTAATATTTAGCGTGCTCTGAGTATGTGGTAGGAGAAGTAAGGTTTGTTTAGATTTTACTAAGGGATAAGCTTCCTTCCCTTGAGTTCAGTTGCCCAGTATTGAAGAAATAACTCTCTCATTTGTTTCTTTACTTCTTTTGGGGCGAAGAAGCCGAGTTTAATTCCCTCTTGGGTATTTGTTAAGATTGTTTGTCTGAGTAGTTCCTTATACAAGCTTATCACCACCTATTAATTCGCATGCTATTTAAATTATAGCCTCCCCGCTTCTTTCCTGCTTTCCCGACGTATACATTATAGAATAGGTGTGAAAGGGGGTATTGTTGTGAAAAGGTTATTGATATTTTGGTTGATTGTTTCTGTGCTTGTATTTATGGTTTCGTGTGGAGAAAGCGGTGGTGTAAAGGGTGGAGGGGGTGGCAAATCTCAAACGGCTACAGATACTACATCTACTACGGCAACTACTTCAGAAAGTGATGAAAGCTCTACGGGGGTGGGCACGCCTGTATCATATGAGGGCAAGCCTGTGGTTGTTATTGAGAAAGATAGTGTGGTATATACCGTGATTGAAGGGAAGTATCAAAGGGTAGCCACTGGCTATCTTGTATCTGCCTATGGTGATGATAAGGGTATATATACCACAGTAGAGGAGAAAGATGGATATTATCTCTATCACTTAGACAGGTCGGGAGAGGTTGCTCAGCGTAGTTTGATTGTTGGCATGCAAGATGTTGTTCATGTTCTGCCTACCATGGTGGCAGATAAGGACTTTATAGGGTTGGCATTTTATCAAAGTGATGGAAGTTCGTCTATTGTGTTTTTCCCCAGAGATGATATTACATCTCAGCATAGATATGTTTTAAAAGATGAGTTTGTATCTACCATCTCTATGTCAGAACACATGTTGTATGCCACAGGGAATATAGGAATTTATGCCCTTTCTCCATCTTATGGCCTTGTATGGTCGCATACCCTTTCTATGTCTTCCCATGTAGAGGCTGCTGCTGGGGTAGGGGATAGGGTTTATGTTGTATATAAAGATCTGTCGGCAAGGGAGCAGGTATTGGTATTGTCTCGCGATGGTAAAGTGCTTTGGAGTGTTAGTGAGCCACAGGGAGAGCCCGGTAAGACGTGGGTAAGGGTTCATGGCAGACGTTTTGTTGCATTTTTCTTTGACAAAGAAGGAGGTTTTAATGTAGAGCCATATTCCGATGATGGTAAAGTGCTTGGTATGTTTTCCTTTAAGCCCCATTTTCTGTTGATTACCGTTGGAGTTCCTTATATTGATGATTATGCACTGGCAGTTTATTACAAAGGAGATAAATACGGAGTGGTTGCCATTGGTGGAGATGCATCGGTGCTTTGGGAGAGAAAGGGACTGGTTGGTAATACCCAAACTCTATACGTGAGGGAAGATGGCACAACAGTATTTGGATATATTGGTGATGAT
>CAZATH010000101.1:0-5673 GCA_964487995.1 uncultured bacterium | reverse complement strand
AAACAGTATATCTACGATAAAGATTTTGCCGGAAGACTTGGTTTTAGATATACATTTGAAGGGACTGATGATGATAACATTACCAACTTCATGAAAGGACATCCTATCGTGGAAGGGCTCACAAAGGTTGGTTCATGGGGTGGAGGTGTTATCAGAAATTTAGGTTTTGGTAATGCCAATTCGGTAATATGGTATAACTCTTCACCGAAAGATGTTTACCTCATAGCAGGTTTTTATTACAAAGGTAGATTTGCCTCTATTGGCGATTCTGGGGTTTTTGATGATGGAACAGGTGCCCCAGGTGATAAACTGTATGATGGTTGGCATTATGGTAGTGATGCCCAGATGGGTATTAATACTGTTAAATGGCTTTCCGGTTGTCTTCCAGAAGGCCCAAGATTTATGGGAAAGAGGGTATTTCTTTACATTGGTGATAATCATATCGTTAAATACGATGGCAAGACAGCTGCGTTGGAGAAAGTTACCATCGATGCCTCTCCATTTATCAATCCCCTGTATTCCCGCACAGTGGTGCCACTGAGGTTTGTTGCAGATGCATTGGGTCTTAATGTAGATTGGTATGAGCAGAATCGCTCAGTGATTATAGAGGGAACTCTTGGAGATACAAATAAGTACTTAGAAATCCCCTTTGTCAAGAAGCCTAAAAAGTACGTTGAGAATGTCAACGGTGTTAAAAAGGAGATTTATGAAGTTGGCACAGTAGTGTATGTAGATGGAAAGCCGATGGATATTAAGCAACAAGGCTACGGTTCATTTGTTGTTGTAGATGGTAGAACATATGCACCTATTAGGGTAATTGCCGAGCTCTTTGGTGCCGATGTTAAGTGGAGGGCACGTCAAAAAACCGTTATAATAACAGTAGATAAGTAGAAAGGGGACCGTGTGGTCCCCTTTAACTTTAATACAGGTGGTGAATGTATGAAGACAGCAATTATACTGGCAGGTGGCAAAGGTACTCGTATAAAAAAACTGTTTCCGGGTATTCCCAAACCACTAATTCCTATAAATGGTATTCCCTTTATAGAGCGTGCCATTAAACAGATGAAAATTTACGGTTTTGAGCGGTTTATTATCACTATAGGATATATGGCTGATAAAATCATAGCATACCTTGGTGATGGTTCTCGGCTTGGTGTAAAGATAGAGTATTTTATTGAAGATATTCCCTTGGGCAGTGGTGGGGCTCTCCCTATTGTCGCTCGTAAATATCACTTGATGGGCACTGTTGCCGTTGTCTCCGGTGATCTAGTGTTTGATATCGATTGGAATCGCTTTCTAAGGTGGCATATGCTAAGAAGGGCAGATATCTCACTTCTTGTCCATCCTACACTTCATCCCCACGATAGTGATATTGTTGATCTTCATCATGGATGGGTTGTTATGGATGGTAAATGGCAATATCTCTGGGAACAAAAGCATAGGATACGTAAGATATACAGAAAGGGACAGCGACGGGAAAAGTATATTGGAAACATATCCAATGCAGGCATCATGCTAATAGAGGCGGAGTTGCTGAAACTCTGGAAGGGTGGAGTGCCCATGAATCTTGAACACGATATTGTAATACCCTTAATAGAAAAGGGATATCGTGTTTATGGGTACCTTTCACCAGAGTATGTGAAAGATGCAGGTACTCCCGAAAGATATAGTGGGGTTGAGAAAGATATTCAACGTGGCATTGTTCCCTACTGGAATTTTGCATATTCAAAGCCTGCGGTATTTTGGGATAGAGACGGCACTATTAACAAGTATAAAGGTTTTATCAAAAACCCAGAAGAAATAGAGCTTATGGAAAGTATAGCCGATAAGATAAAAGACTTTAGGGAAAGAGGGTATCTCAATATACTTGTAACTAATCAGGCTCACATCTCTTTTGGTTGGATAACCTTTGATAGACTGCAACAGATACACAACTACTTAATGGAGCTTTTGGCTGAGAGTGGCACATATCTTGATGGTATATATTACTGTCCTACCCATCCCGATAATGGGTATGATGGTGAGAAACCGGAGCTAAAAGGACATTTTATGTGTAGAAAACCGCTGCCGGGTATGTTGTATGAAGCCTCTGATGACTTCAATATAGATATACGGAACTCGCTCATGATTGGCGATACCGATATAGATAGGCAAACAGCCCTCAACGCACGTATCCAATGGCTCCATGTTAATGATTTGTTGGGGTTAGCATAAGCATAGTATTTACCCATTATCTTTTTGTTTCTTAACCTTTCTTCTTAATTAATTTATATATTCTCCATAACTTATCAAAGGAGGTGTTGAAGTTATGATTAATGAATGGTATTATTATTTTGTAAAACTTATCAAAGGAGGTGTTGAAGTTATCTCACTTTTAAGTGTAGAGGAGGCTGTTAAAAGATTGCTTGTCATTGGAATTTTTTCTTTAGTGTTAATTTCTGTTTTACTTGTAGTTCCCCCTGTATCTGCGGAGTTAAAGCCTTTGTCTCCTCATGTTTGTGGATCTGCCGTAGGTAGTCATGTTTTTCAAAGTGCCGGAAACGTATTTCATGGAAATTGGGTTTTGCCTAATGCTGGAGATGCACCATGTAATGGCTATTGTCAAGCTACAGGTGATTACTGTTATAGGTGCGAGGGGGCATGTTTAAATCATCCTGGGTTGGTTAGTCAGCTTATAGGGACAGAGAAGATATGTTTAGATGCAGGAATACTGGTAAGGACATGTTGTGATCCGTGGACAACATATTGTGTTTTTCATTGTATGGAGTAAGGGGAGGTATATATGAGGGGATTAAAAGTTATTGCGTATACATTGTTTTTTCTTATAATTTTACTGATAGCTGATTTGGTTGGTGTATTTTATCCTCTTGTTGCTACAGATGTGTATATTTCAGGTATGCCTTATGATGGAGAGGGAAGGATAATATACAGGTATTCTATGTCTGATTTGTGGAACACCAAGCTTTTATATAAAACACCAGAGCTATCTGTTGGCTTGGTCACAGCGAGAGTGATCAGAACAACATCTATATATACGGTAAAGGATGATAATATCAACTTTTCTGGGGTTGTTGGGGGTAAAGAGGCAACAAAATTATTAGAGAGCGCTCACCGTATAGGGCTGAAAATAGCTGTAGGTGTTTATTATTATGAAGGTTTAGACATCCATAGTGTGTTGCTTGGAGATAACATCTTCCAGAATTGTTCCTCCACGGTAATTCTAAACACCTCTTCTTTTATGAGTAGTCCATGTTTTCCTAAAACCTATCAATTTGTAGATGGTGATATTAAAATTCCATCTAACTCGCAGATTACGCTTTTGGCAATAAAAGGACCTTATAATTCTATTAAGAAGTTTCTTCATGAAAACCATTTAGATCTTGTTACTGTTTCCTATTTAGCAGGGGTTTTCTTTTACGAAAATATGTTTCTATTGTTGGTTTTCTTTAGTGTGTTGTTGGTTATAGTAGGAATTACCGTTGTTTCCATGCTTAACATAGGAGTACGTATGGAGATTATCAAGAGTGCCAGAAAACTATTTGTGTTTTTCTCCTTAGGCAAATCGCTTAGGCAGTTATCAATCGGTGTTGTAGCTGTAGAGATGTTGCAAATTGCTGTAGCTACGATAATAGCTCTGTTTGTTGATAAGTTTTTAGATAAAATTAGATATTTTCCAACTCAGAGAGGTATACGTTTTGTTTTGGGGTTGAGTGGCAAAGAGGCTTATATTTACCTTTCCAGGTCATTGCCTTGGAGGGTGATTTTGCTTGGTGTGGTATGGATTTCTTTACTGTTAATGTTTTGGTATTGGTCACGACGGAATTTTAAAGAAGTTTTTTACCGCAGAGGGGTTACCACCATTCCAACTGGAGCTATTGTTAGCTTATCTTTTTTGGTAACAATTATAATGGTTATACTAACTGTTTGGGGAATTACTGTGTATGACAGGCTTAATCTTGTCAAGGTGGTATATGCCCCTAAGGGTTATATTGTTCAAGATAACGATTTGGAAGTATCTCTTTTGCAAGGCTATAACACCGTTAAAATGGTAAAACAAAACTCCGTTTCCGTAGCCAGGATATTGTATATAGCCTCGCAAAATACCATTTACACCTGTTATACCCCTGACATGGAAGAGTTCGTTCGCCAAAGATTGCCTTATATTAACCAGTTGTGGGCAGATAAAAAGGCATTGATTAAGAACAGTTGCAAACCATTTAAAGATTCTATATTAACATCTGATGGGGTGTTGGATGTTACATATATCCCTTTGCAGCAAAAAGATAAGTTTATTGAAGAATATGTAGATATTAGTTATCAGCGAGCTCAGGAAATGAAGAAGATCAATCCATCAATTAAAGTAAATATTGATCGCCAATTGCTGAAAAATAATTTGAATTTCATGTTTTATAGTGCTGCTAGGCGAATTCGTTACTCTCTGAATAGGGCATACGTGATAGCTTCTATGTTCATGTTCGTTAGTTTGTTTGCGTTCTTATATTTTATGTTTTCTATTGCCGAGATTATTCTTAAGCTTACCCCTTTCCGTTTGTCTATTTATATCATTAGTGGTTATACCCTTAGACAGGCTCTGAAAGAAATTATTGTTGGTCTGTTGCGATGGATTGTGTTGGCATCTCTATCGGCTACTGTGGTTGGTTATATTATTTCCAAGCTGTTATGGGTTAAATTGGGCTGGGAATTTCCTTCTTTATGGGTATTTGTTCTTTTTGCTGGCTTGTTTGTGCCGCTTGCAAGTTATGTTGGTATAGAGTTTGGTGGTTTGAGATTGCAGAAAGAAGGTGTCATCAAAGTATTAAAGGCAGATGTGTAGGAGGTAGAGATGATGACAGAGATAGTAAAGCTTGAGGATATTGAGAAATATTATCGTACTAAGTATGAGGAAGTACATGCTTTGCGGGGAGTATCATTATCTGTGATGGAAGGTGACAAAGTGGTAATTATGGGACCAAGTGGTAGTGGCAAAAGTACACTTTTACACATCCTTGCATTTTTAGATGATCCCGATAGTGGTAAGAGGTATGTGTTAGGAGAGGATAAAACTCGTGTGTCAGATTCGGAAGCTGCAAAATTGAGAAGGGACATATTTGGTTTTGTATTTCAAGAATTCAATATTATTCCCGAAATGACTGTGGAAAAAAATGTAGAGCTACCGCTGAAGATAAAAAAGTTGCCTGTTGTTACCAGGAAAGAGTTGGTAGATAAAGCTCTGAAAGCTGTAGGTCTTATAGATAAAAAGCATAGAAAGGCGTATGAGCTCAGTGGTGGAGAGAGACAACGGGTGGCTATAGCAAGGGCTGTAGCTAGTAATAGTAAAGTTCTTGTGATGGATGAACCTACAGGCAACTTGGATGAAGGTACGGAGAAGGAGATTGTGGATTTGATATTAGGATTAAATGAGCAGGGAAAAACACTGATTGTTGTTACACATAGTAGTAGACTTGCCAAATTGATAGATGGAAAGATTTATAGGATGGAGGATGGAAGGCTTATCGTTTAGATGAAACTAAGTATATAAAGTATACAAAAATACACGATTGACAAGGTATATAAAGCTGGTATACTAATAACTGCCTGCCTGGGGAGGTTAGAAACTGGGCACGGCGAAAGACGGGAACGCGACCAAGCAGGGGCAAAGGAAGAAGGCAGTGA
>CAZATH010000100.1:0-5710 GCA_964487995.1 uncultured bacterium | reverse complement strand
TTTACCCAACGTTGAAAGCCCCCTACCTGTCTGGGGTTTGCCAAATAATGAACCGTCGGCAAATGTATTGATTCTACTCCACACCAAAGAAGCCATTCTAACACCAAGTTTATGAAACAGGTGAAGAAGTTCTGGGAAACCATCAACAGGCAACAGTCCCTCAAAGGCAAGCATAACATGGGGAGTAGTAGCATCTTCACCGGGTAAGTCTTCTCTTGTAAAAACACGCTTTACTCCTTCTAGTCTATGAAACAGTTCTATCTGCCTTAGTGCCGTTTTGGTGGCATCAAACCCAGAAGATATGTAAATGGCATATACCTGGAATATTACATTACCTTCTTTTAACTTTGAAGGATGAGATACAAGGTTTGACATATCCCTTACGGAAATGGCTTTAGAAAGAAAATCACTATGCCCATCGGCAAATTTCAGTTTTTTCATATCACAACGCCTCCACTATCTTAGATGACACTCCCATTTTTAACAGATAATCTTTTCTTTCTTTCTTCATCTTCTCTACCCAACGACGATATACATCTAACTTACCTACCTTTTCGAAGAACAACCGTGGCTGCAAGATTTCTGCAGGCACAATCTCAAGTAAAGAGCTATTTTCTGGGGCATTTACATCAACAACATAGTATCCCATGTCTGGATCTTCTACCCACTTTATCCTATCTCTAAAAAGATATTCCAACATAGCAGAAGAATGACGTATTTTTACTTTTAACGCCTTACCATCTTTCTCGGCTGAAGCATCTCCTCCCACATAACCGGTATTCATCATAAACGTAATGATATTAGGAAATCTCTCTAAAAGTTCGACAAATCTCTCTGCCTGCAAAGAAGCTTTCTGGGGGAAAAAGGGATTTGTAAATGGAGAGCGAACTTTACCCCTTTCCTTTCCCGCCGCAGAAGTTTTTGTGGTCTCACCTAGCATAAAATATGCAGCGGCTTGGTAGGGATCTTTAAATAACACAATACCCGGAGTTGCAGCATCCTCTCCCTCATCTCTGTTAAGAATACCCATAAATTTCAGAGGTGGAATATTCTTTAAACCATAAGCATCAGGTATTAAAGACATGGGAATAACCGATCTTCCATTCTGTGTCCACACAACAAAGTCCCATCCATCAAGGGGAACACCATATTCATTGATAACATCTTCTGCCTTCACCTTACCCTGAATATAGGCATCAACATTCTCCACGGGATTGCCAGTCTTAATAAAGATATCACGATACCGCTTTACCTCTTCAGGGGTTAACACCGTCTTAGAAAAATCATAGCTACCATCTTCATTGAGATACACATTCTCTACCCATGCCTCAGGATGAACAGTGCCATCGTATATAATAGGTTCACTTTCCTTTTTAAGACCGAAGGTCTTGGCAAAACATCCATTTTCAGTGATACCAATTCTTCCATCTGCCCAGAGCACTATCATATCATCTTGAATAGGCTTGGTCACATCGCCCTGTTTAGAAAAGGTCGTTGTCGTCTTTCCTGTTCCCGAAAGTCCTAAAATGGCAACGGTATATGTTTTACCATCTACTTCCACAGCCTTAGCACCAGCATGAAATACCAAGCCACCCTTTCTATAGACATACTCGTTTAACATACGCAGAGCGCCTTTTTTACTCTCACCAAAGTAATCAGAACCCATCACATAGGTAATGAAGTTATCAAGATCAACAAATACCCCCATCTTGCCAGGAAGCTCATCAATCAGGAGAGAAGGAGTCATATATAGGGTAAATAGTGGCTTAAATGGCTTTTTTAAAGTATCTTCATCTTCTACCATTTCACGGGGAACAGAAAGAATCTTTTGCATTGCTGCAATATTGGCACCATCAGGTGTATATATCCACCTTACGGGAACGGCTCTATCATCGGCACCTATGTATCCATCAATAACAATTACCTTACCTTGACTCTTTATATATTCTCTCTGAAGGTCAATATACTTCTGTGCTTTTTCTCTAGGCATAACATTACCAGAATACTTATCTTTGTCATTTTCAGGTGCAAGAATATACGTATACTTTGCCATTCTCGCCTTTCTCATCGTAATACGATCAAGATTGCCATAAGAAGATTTCAGCACTGTAGGAATACTACTAGCCATCTCTCTAAGTGCATCCATTGATGGATTAATGATAACCTCCACTCCCAACTCTTCTAACATTAAGCACACCTCCCACTTAGAAATACATAGGATATGGTACTACAAAATAGCATCCGGAAAGATACGTTTAATGGCTATCTCTTAATATACTTTCTATCCTCTTCCATGAGGATATTGCATCTTGAATGGTATCCAATACACCATAGGCATGAGTCCACCCGACCAAGCAAAGTGGCATAAAACACAAAGATAATTAATATACCAATTGAATGAGTAAGCATACCTATAAAAACATCCACGCGAAGGTCTTCTCTAATTCAGTGTGGAGAACTTTAGGCACTTATAATCTCTTTATCCCCTGTCCAAAGCTTTTCGATATGGATATATAGTGTTTTTTTTCATCATCAATCTTATAATCTTTTTCATACCCACAAATAACATCAGTAAAAGCAAATGTAACACATACTATAGAAGCTTACATGGTTTTATCCAATCATCCAATATATACAAACCATCTATTCAATTTATAAAGATCTCTCCACTATTTACCTTGATAAGTTCTATCACCCCACAAAGAAGAGTAGACTTCCCTTTACCTGAAGGTATACCATGACTACCTTCATACCCTTTTAATAGTTAAAGACACCTATTTCAATACAACTCCTATTTAAAGGAAACCTGTAAATGCTTAAGCTTCAAATATTAAATGACTATAAACATAACCTTCTACACTATCTGTTAAAATACACTAAGTGAGGTGAATATATATGAAATCTTTCTATAAAGAGCGTTCTGGATTTACACTCATTGAACTTCTTATAGTCATAATAATATTAGGCATTCTCATTGCCATAGCTATACCTATATACACCAATGCAATAGAAAGTAGTAAAGAAACAACACGAATGGCCAACCTAAAGACTGTTCAAAAACTTGTAGAAGCCAAAATACCGCGTCCTGATGAACACACGTGGAAAGATTACATATTATCAAACGTGGATAAACTAATCTGCCCTTACACAGGCCACCCATTTATTCTAAATACTGGAACAATCAATCCAACAGATCCAAACTCCATTTGCAAAATAGGATACAGAAAAATTTCTAACGATAAATATATTCTATCTTCCTATCATTTCTGGGCAGGAGATGTAGATCCAACACAGGCAGTGTTCATCAAGAAGGTAGACTATCGGGGAAGGTGTAGTAGAGAGGAAGTGATAATCATGAATTACTCAGATAAGGACATTTCAATGGAAGGATGGAAACTTCACGATAATGGTAGTCATTTCGTATTCTCATTTACCGATTATACCCTTTCTGCATTTGGACAGGTCAGCATCGGAAGCTTACCTAAAGTACAAAGCAACAAGGGTTACTGGAATAAAAAATGTTCCCGTGGTATATGGAATGACACAGGAGATGTAGCAACGTTATTAGACGGCACAGGGCAGGTAATAGATACCTACTCATATGGTCATCCCTAAATAAAGAAAAGAGGGGCCAAGCCCCCCCTTTTCCTTCTGTATGCTGCCACTATTAATTATTAATGATTTTGGAGATAATTATCTATTGCCAGTGCTGCTTTCCTTCCATCACCCATGGCAAGGATAACCGTCGCTTCACCGCGGATGGCATCTCCACCGGCAAAGACACCGGGTATAGAAGTCATGAGATTTTCATCGACAACAATGGTTCCCCTCTTGTCTACTTCAAGGCCCGGTGTTGTCTGGAATATAATCTTACTTGCCGTCTTTCCAATGGCAATTACCACAGTATCTGCCTCTACCTCAACATACTCACCTGTTCCCCTGATCTTTCTCTTACCTCTACTATCTCTCTCTTCAAGTGCTTCCATCTTTTCAAATTTAACCTTTATAAGCCTTCCATTCTCATCACCGATAAACTCAACGGGATTGACAAGCAGCATAAAGTTGATTCCCTCTTCTTTAGCGTGGTGAACCTCTTCCTCTCTAGCAGAAATATCCTCCTCACCACGACGATATGTAATATATACATCGGCACCAAGCCTTCTGGCTGTTCTGGCTGCATCCATTGCCGTATTACCTGCACCAATAATAACTACTTTTTTGCCGACATGAACTGGTGTGTCATATTCTGGGAATCTGTAAGCCTTCATAAGGTTTACACGAGTAAGAAATTCGTTGGCAGTGTATACACCATTGAGATTGACACCAGGTATATTGAGCAGCCTTGGTGTACCTGCTCCACTGGCTATAAATACAGCATCATATTCCTCCATTAGCTCAGGTATGGTAACAGTTCTACCAACTACATAGTTGGTCTTAATCTCTACGCCCATCCTCTTCAGTTTCTCAATCTCATGATATACAAGGTCATTGGGAAGCCTAAACTCTGGAATTCCATAAACGAGAACCCCACCAACCTCGTGAAGGGCTTCAAATATCGTCACCTTATAGCCTCTCTTGGCAAGTTCAGAAGCCGCTGTCAAACCGGCAGGTCCACCACCTATAATGGCAACCTTTTTACCATTGGGCTTAATACCTTCAATAAGCTCATTAAGAAGTTCTTCTTCAATGCCTGTTTTGCGTGCATAATCGGCAACAAATCTTTCAAGCTTACCGATGTTTATCTTATCTCCTATCTTGCCCATCACACAATCTTTTTCACACTGATCTTCTTGTGGACATACACGACCGGTAATGGCAGGGAGCGTATTGTTCATCCATATAATACGAAGCGCCTCTTTAATATTTCCCCCTTCCACAGCTTTTATAAATAATGGTATCTTGATATGAACAGGGCACCCTTTAATACAGGGGGCATACTCCTCAGGACACTTTACACATCTAAATGCCTCCTGCTGGGCTCCATCTAAATCATAACCAAAGTTAACCTCGTTGAAATTATGTATCCTCTCCTCCGGAGATTGCTCCGGGGTTGGTATTCTCTTGAGTTTTTTAGGATCAATTCCCACTGCCGGCACCCCCCTGAACGGACTTAAGATAAAGTTCCATAGCATACTTCTCTTTATCAGAATAGAAACCATTTCTCTTTATCAGCTCTTCAAAATCAACCTTATAGGCATCAAATGATGGCCCATCTACACAAGCAAACTTGACCTCACCACCAACATGGACACGACACGCACCACACATACCCGTTCCATCAACCATGATGGGGTGAAGATCTACTTCCATGGGAATACCATACTCTTTTACAACATTAAATACCTGATACTGAACACCTGTTGGTCCGACAATAAACACCATATCAGGCTTTTCTTCCTCAATCAGCTGTTTGGTATATTTCTTAGCTTCAGTTACCATATCCATCATCCATGTTTCCTTCATAGGGTAAGCACCTACTACGTGTCTATCGGAGAAAGCCTCAAAATCTTCTTTCATGATTAGAAGAGGTTCAGGAACAATGTGCAAAGATATGATAGTATTACCCTCTTCCTTCCACATCTTGGCTATAGGATACACTTCAACAAGGCCTGTCATAATGCCAATGGTAAGAATCTTTTTACCGCTCAGATGCTCTGCTGGATTTCCAAGTGGCCCGGCAATATCAAGAAGATATCCACCTTCCTTTAGT
>CAZATH010000099.1:2737-5880 GCA_964487995.1 uncultured bacterium | reverse complement strand
AAACGAATATTCTTCAGACAAAATCTCAAGCATTTGGTCATTAATAGCAGAAGTGGGCTTAGCCATGATACCCTTCATAAATAGAGACTTAACAAGCTCAGTAACAGAAATATTCAGCATCTCGGCAACATCTGAAAGAGTGCTACCAATAGGCAATTCTAAGATTTTTATATCTTCTTCAGTTATCTCAGATGTGCTCTCCTCTACCGTGTTTTCCGTCTTTTCTTCAGCCGATTCTACCTGCTTCTTCTCTTCCTCAGGTTTCATGTCAACGTCCGCTTTAACACTATCTTGAGAAGACTCTTCCTCTCCATAAATCTCTCTAATGGCATCCGCTGTTTCATTATCTAGGGTCGACATATGGCTTTTAACCTCAACGCCCAATTCATCTAACCTATGAATAAGTTCTTTACTGCTAACACCCAATTCTTTGGCAAGCTTATACACCCTAATCTTACTCATTCTCCTCACCCCCTTCTACTTCCTCAGGGGCACCTACTTCTACAATGTCAATATGCCAACCTGTTAGTTTCTCGGCTAACTTAACATTAAGCCCCTCTTCCCCTATAGCTTGCTTTACATTACTATGGTGAACATAAACCTTGGCAAGTTGATGAGTCTTATCTACAATCTCAACTTCATCTATTTCAGCAGGGGCAAGAGCATTCTTGATATACTCAGCAGGTTCTGCCGACCACCTTATTACATCTATTTTTTCACCTCTAAGTTCCCTTTGAACATCCTTTATACGTCTACCCCTGGGACCAATACATACAGCCACCGGATCAATTCTATTATCAAGAGATAAAACAGAAACCTTTGTTCTTTTACCGGGTTCCCTCGCAATATCTTTTACCTCAACAAACCCCTTACCTATATCTGGAACCTCCCTTTCCAACAGAAGCTCCACCAGTTTAGGGTCAGTCCTAGAAATAATCAGGTCAAAGTTACCTTTTCCCTTACCTATTCTCTTAACCTCACGGAGATAGAAATCATACCACTCACCACGTTTATATGTATCTCCTATAATCTTTCCATCTTTCTTATAAGCCCTAACTTGTTCCTCAGGTGGCAACATCGTATCAACACCCTCAATGTCCACCCTCACTTTTAGAGCAGGCTGACCTCTATATATACCCTTTTCAACACCTATAATGCGTCCCTTCACCAAAGTTCCCTCAAGAGATTTAAGATATTCATATTTATGCTCTTTCTGTGCATTGGCTATCCTCTGATTAAATACCTGCTGAACAATATTAACCTCGTCTCTTGTAAAATTTTTAGGATCAAACTTCATCTTAACATGTTCACCAACAGAAGCATTCCATCCCATCTTTTTGGCATCTTCCACAGAAATTTGGGTCAGGGGGTCTTCGACCACATTTACAACCTGCTTGGCATGAACAATATCTATTTCACCCGTCGTCATATCCACATGTGCTTTGACAAAATCCCTGAGTCTCTCTCTGTCTTTTTTGTCTACACGTATGTGCCTAAAATAGGCAATAACCAGTGCATCCTCCAGTGCCTCTATAACTTCTTCAATGGACAGATTTTTTAATCTACTCACATCCTCCATTGCCTTAATAAGCTCTCTACCTGTTATCATACCCACCACACCCTTTCATATCTGAGGAATGAGTACTGCCTTTTTAATAGAAGATAAGGGAATGCGATAATGCTTACCATCTTTTTCTACAACAAGCTCATCATCTTGGATACCCACTAACACTGCTTCAGTAGTGTGAACATTACCTTGTTTATCAGAAAATGTAATACGTGCAAGTCTTCCCTTAAAAATATCGTACTCAAAATCCCTTCTAATTTTTCTGTCAAGCCCCGGTGATGTAACCTCAAGAATATACCGCTGTGGAATGATATCCACAGAATCTAAAAATAATTCAACCCTTCTACTAACCTTCTCACAATCCTTTAAGCTAACAGAAGGGTCTTTATGTATTACCACAGAGAGAATAGAGGATCTACCCTCCCTGCGATGAACAAGATCAACAAATATATAACCTGCCTCTTCTACAATCTGCTTTATCTCCGGCTCAATTTTTTCTATTACCTCAGACCACTGCATAATAAATCACCTCTTATATAACAAATAAAGTGGGACTCTTCATCCCACTCATATTATTATACAACAAAGGGAGGGGTTTACCCCTCCCAAAATAATCCACGCTCAAGATTAATCGATTACTTAAGCTCGATAACAGCACCGGCCTCCTCAAGCTTCTTCTTAATATCCTCAGCCTCTTCTTTGGAAACTCCCTCTTTAATGGTGGAAGGTGCCTTATCAACGAGCTCTTTTGCCTCTTTAAGTCCAAGACCAGTAAGCTGACGAAGGACCTTAATAACGTTGAGCTTCTTAGGACCAGCCTCTTTAAGAATAACATCCCACTCAGTTTTCTCCTCAGCAGCCTCGGCAGCACCGGCACCAGCGGCAGGCATGGCAGCCATCATTACAGGTGCAGAAGCGCTGACACCAAACTCATCCTCTATTGCCTTTACAAGATCCACAAGATCCATAACGGTCATACCCTTAAGAGCCTCAATAATTTGTTCCTTTGTGCAAGACATATCTCTCTACCTCCTTTTATTCTTTTTATTTTTAAAAACCATAATACGCAGGAGCATTATGCTCCTTCTTCCTCTTTCTTGTTTTTGAGAGCCTGAAGCACATTTGCCAGGTCTCTAACCGGTGCCTGTAACACACCAGCCATATTCTTTAGCGGTGCTGCAAATGCGGCAGCAACCATTGCAAGAGCCTGCTCTCTAGAGGGCATCTCTGCAAGCTGATCAACCTTCTCTGGACCAAATACTCTACCCTCCAGAATTAGCAGCTTCGGCTCCAAAGCCTCATAAGATTTTCTCATCTCTTTGTAAAGCTTTGCGGCAATAACAGGATCTTCGTAGGCAAATATCATTGCTGTGGTATAACGGAATGCCTCAGCGGGAATACTATCAAATCCCTCCTCCTCAAATGCAATCCTAATTAGGGTATTTTTGTAGACCTTCATTTCCAAACCATTTTTGCGTATTTCGGCACGAAGATCCATCATATCACCAGAGGTAATACCCTCAAACTTTGTAAGGATCACTGCTGAAGCCTTTGCTATCTTTTCCCTAATTTCTTG
>CAZATH010000099.1:0-2727 GCA_964487995.1 uncultured bacterium | reverse complement strand
CCTTCTCTGGTCTGGGACTCTTACCTGTAATCACACTTTCACCTCCTCTCTATAGAAAAAGCCCGCCGACGGAAGCGGCGGGCTCTATACCAACACATAATTTTCTTTCTCGCCGACCTCCGCCGGTACCCCTTACGGGGATTTGAAACCGACTTCTCAGGTCATATCATTAGTTTTAGCAATTATAGCATATTATACAGACTTTTTAGTAGCAAAATCTACTGCATCTCTAACATTAACTTTTACCCCTGGCCCCATGGTGGGGGAAATAACCATCTTCTTGATATAGGCACCCTTGGAAGAAGCGGGTTTTGCTGCCAATACAGCAGAAATGGCAGCCTTCAAATTCTCAAGCAATTTTTCCTCATCAAAAGAAGCTTTGCCCACAGGAATATGGAGATTTCCTGTCTTGTCGTTTCTAAATTCTATCTTACCCGCTTTAAACTCCTTAACAGCAGATGCCACATCACCGGTAACGGTTCCGGCCTTAGGATTGGGCATCAAACCACGGGGACCAAGAATCCTTGCAATTTTGGATACCTTTCTCATCTGATCAGGTGTTGCAATAGCAATATCAAAATCCAACCAGCCATTTTTGATCTTTTCTATTAACTCATCAGACCCAACATAATCGGCACCTGCCTCTTTTGCCTCCTCGGCTTTAGGACCCTCAGCAAAGACGAGAACCCTAACATTTTTACCTGTACCATGGGGAAGAACAACAGATGAACGAATATTTTGATCGGGCTTTTTAGGATCGATACCCATTCTCATATGAAGCTCAATTGTCTCATCAAACTTGGCGGTTGCCAATTCCTTAACTAATTTAACTGCATCCTTGATGGAATACTCTGTATTCTTATCAAATTTTTCCAGTAGAGCTTTATATCTCTTTCCTCTCTTTGGCATCTTTTCATCCCTCCTTGTGGTTCTACCGGGTTAAAGACCCTCCCACTGTCTAGTTAATCTACGACCTCAATACCCATAGAACGGGCTGTTCCCTCTATCATACGCATAGCAGCCTCAATATCATCGGTATTGAGATCCTTCATCTTGCTCTCGGCAATTTCTTTAACCTGCTTGCGAGTAACCTTTCCAACTTTCACCTTATTGGGCTCAGAAGAACCCTTGGCAACACCAGCAGCTTTTTTCAGCAAGAAAGATGCAGGTGGTGTCTTAATCTCAAAAGAGAATGACTTATCGGCATAAACGGTAACATCTACTGGAACGATAACATCTCCCATCTGAGCCGTTTTAGCGTTAAAGGCTTTACAAAAAGCCATGATATTTATACCACGTTGACCAAGGATAGGTCCAACTGGTGGTGCAGGAGAAGCCTTTCCCGCAGGCAACACCATTCTAAACTGATCAACAATTTTCTTTTTACTCTTCTTCTTAGGTGCCATTATTCAACCCTCCTTACTTCTTCTTTCTCACCTGAACAAAATCCAGTTCGGCGATAACCTCTCTACCAAATACATGTATAGCCACATATACACGTTTACGTTCATGATCCACTTGGGTTACTCTACCTTCTTTACCCCTAAATGGACCATCAATAACTTCAACCAGGTCTCCAACCTCGATATCAAGCTTGGGAGCCTGATCCTCATCTGCATTGAGAACCGCAAGCATTTCTTCATCATCGACAGGAGAGGGTCTTCCGTCTACACTAACAAAACCATGAACACCAGGGGTAAACCTAATCAGTGTCCACGTATCACTATCCATTGCACCTTTTTCAGGATCAATAACAACCTCTACAAAGACATACCCCGGATAGATCACCTTCTCCACCTTACGGGGCTTATTGTTTTTATACTCAATACGCATCTCTGTAGGTACTTCTACCCTCAATATCTTATTCTCAAGATGCGAAGAACGAACCCTTTTCATCAATTCCTCTTTTACCTTTGCCTCATTACCAGCCGACGTGTGAACAAGATACCATCTGCGATTATCATCACTAATAACGTGTGCCATAAACTAACCCTCCAATTACGGAGCTTTGGTTGCAGTACCAGATCCACCAGTTGCCGGTGAAGTGGCGGTAGAAGGTGTGGTTCCACCTGTAGAAATAGTTTTATAAGGACCAAGGTGGAACACCTTCCATAAAAGTATCATAATCCAATCAACAATGGCAACATAAATACCTATTATTAGAAAAAGGCCCAAAACAGCACCGGCTGCTCTGTTAACCTCTTCAAAACTAGGCCATGTAACTCTCTTCAACTCAGACTTCACATCTTGGAAGTACTTTTTCAGAGACATTTTCGGCACCCCTCTTCACTAAAAAATTTGGCAGGGGCGGAGGGACTCGAACCCCCAGCCTGTGGATTTGGAGTCCACTGCTCTGCCAAATTGAGCTACGCCCCTACCAATTTCACATCATGCTATCTACAATAAGCAAAAGTTATTATACACTATTTAGTCTCTTTATGCAAGGTATGTCTTCCACATTTAGGGCAATATTTTTTAAGCTCTATTCTACCTGGTGTGTTATTTCTGTTCTTTTCTGTAATATAATTACGGCTACCACAAACAGTGCACTCAAGTATAACTTTTACCCTCAACTTAGATTTTGCCATTTTTTCATCACCTCTCTAAGGCTATCATGTCGCATAAAAAAGGTCGGGGATAAACCCCGACCCCCTTTTATTATCTTCGCTATAAACTTACTCAATAATCTGGGTGACAACACCTGCTCCTACTGTGCGGCCACCTTCT
>CAZATH010000098.1:0-5889 GCA_964487995.1 uncultured bacterium | reverse complement strand
TATTCCATTAAATTTCTAACTGCTCTTTCATAAAGTTGTGGCACTTTTTCAACTGTATACACCTCGGCTCCTAAAGATGCAAGTACACTTGTTGAAAATCCTGTTCCCGTACCTATTTCCAATATTTTATCGGTAGGCTGAACATCAGCCAAACAAAACATTTCAGCAATCAAAGATGGTTGTGATGTTGTCTGACCAAAACCAATAGGAAGTGGCATATCAAATTCTGCATATTTCCTATAGTTTGGAGGAAGAAAAATACGTCTATCCACATCTTTAAAAGCATCCACAATATCAGGCCTATCTGCACAAATTTTTTCAATTTGCTTAATATAAGAACTCTTTTTCACTGATAAATCCCCCTTTCATATAGTAATATATAACCGTAAGGAGGGATTGAAATTGAGCTTTTTAGAGCTTAGTGAAGAAACCGACTTCAGCTGGATGGAAAAATGGCAAAAATCATCTTCCATCTGTCCTGTGATAACAAGTTTAGATGAGTTAGACACCATATTAAGCGAAGGATGGAATGCCGAAAATTTATCCTTAAGTGAATCCTTGGCTACAATAGCCTATCTCTATGAACTTGCTGATATAGATACTGAGTTACCACTTGCCCTTGATAGTGTGATATGGACTAATAAAGGTCTTAGACTAGTGCCATCTTCGCACAAGCTCAAACACCACAAAGTGGCTGATTTTGCCAATAAGATTGCCGTGGATACCATTTTAAAGTGGAGAGCCTATAGCCCCCTCCTTACTCAAATTTACAAAGTATTACAATCCGAAGGACTTAAGGGATTATCTTCTATAGTATCAGAAAGGCAAATTAAACAATGGAAACTTCTGAGACCAGTAATACCAACTTATATAGAAGAGTTAGCAAAACAATTCATTGAAAATTCAACCGACAATCTGATTTCATTTACAGGATTAGAAGGAGAAGGGGAAAGATTAGTAATATTGGCTATTACAAAACAGCTGCGGAAAAAAGAGCACATTGTGATAACAGTACCAGCCAGTAGTTCCTATAAAAAAATGGTTGAGACACTACTACAGAAATTGGTTAGGCTTGTTCCACGCAATACCATCAGATCAATTCTCTCCAAATATGAAGGAAATGTAGGAAGAATACTGGCCAAGTATACTAACATCACTTATAAAGGCCCATCTGGCATCCTCATACCACAAATGGAAGGATACTGGATTGGATTAACAATTGATGAACTTATCAAGTTAATAAACAAACCAATTGCAGTAATATTCGAAAATTACATTGACTCGGCAAGAAAGGAAGATTTATGGAAGTCCCTTTCCTTTGCCAAGGGCGGAATTTTTATCAAAAAGGATGAAGAAGGGCAACCTATTTTTCCGCTGATGGATCCATCTGAAATTGAAAACATATTGGAAATATTTGAGATAAAGAAGGTAGATATACTAACACTCTACGGTCTCGCTGAAGGCAAAACAAGTAGTGTTATTAGCCTTATTAGATTGCTTAACTACATTGATAGCATAGACAAAATACCTGAATCAAGACAGAAAGTTATTAACCTATTACAGCAAAAACTAGGTGAACAATCTCTCAAATATATAGCAGCTGCATTTGGATATAAACAAACCGAGATTCCCGCAGAACTACTCAACACCATTAATAACCAAAGTGACATACTCCACTTTGTTGAAAGTGGACTTATAGACATATATGGAGATGTAGCAACGATAGCCGATAATCGCTTCCTAGCCAATATACTTAAAGAATCAACAGAACTTATACAGATCCGCCGACAACTTATCAAAAACTACAAACTCTCCCTTAATATCGTATATCATTTAATGAGCGATATTGACATTATAGACGAGGAAAATAAAGTAATACTTCTGAAAATTAGCATATCTTTACTACATAGACTGAGAAACGACAATTTGGCTGAGGCACTTGAGCTTGCATGGGAAATAGAGAAGAGATTTGGTGATCTTCTCCTTAATTATCCCCGATATTACCTTCTTGTAGGTCAGGTTTTCATGCTAAACGGAAGAAGAGAAAGAGGATATGAGATATTTTCTGCTGTAAGAATGCTTACTGGCAGTACACCATGGTTACTTGCCCACATTATGTATTACACGTTTCCCCTACTGACAAACGGAGTAGGATGGAATTCCCTTTACAAAGAGATTATCTCCTTTAGAAATCAACAATCTCTAAGTCCGTGTTTGAAATACCTGATCTTGGATAGCATCATAAGATACAAATTAAGAAAAGGGGAATCTATATCGCAGGAAGAAGTTGAAGAGTTATCTAATCTATTTAAACAATGTTCCCATTTTAAGGAACATACATTCCGATACCGAGAACTAATGATGAACATTTACAAAAAAGAAGGTAATTACCTGTATGCCCTTTCAGAAGCAATTAAACTAAAAGAACAATTCACAGACAACGAACCATACCTCATGGCATATGGTCTATTTACCACAGGAATGTTTTTGATATTATCAGGAGGTAATCTGTGGCTGGCTACATACTATTTAGAAAGAGCCTTTGAACTCTTTATATATTATTATAATGTAGAAGCATTTTTGGCCCTTGGTATGGCTATCCAATGGAAAGCACAGCTGTTTTCAAAACAAGAGTTTGAGGAATATATCAATGGAATACTGGCACTAATAGACATGGAGGGCCTGATACTTTACGATAGGGAATACATATATCTATCCATAGCCTTGGCTTACTATCTCTATGGAGAAACCGAGATATCCGAAACTTTTAAATCAATGGCCTCGGAAGAAGTAATCTTCAAAAACGGCGGAGATATAACAAGAGCAAGTATGCATCTTTACACACTACTTAAACAAGATTCGTACCAGCCGTTACCTTTATCGGAACACTATACTTACGACATGAACTTATATCAAAGCTCATCGATATTACCCCATGAACCGCATCTCATTGTCGCTGACATGATAAAAAATCAACATTTACGAGAAACCCAAAACGATATTGAGCAACTAACTAAACTGGCCAAAAACTTGTACCGTAATGGTTTTAAACTACTATCCGCTTACGTTCATGGAATCATTGGTAAAAACAGCATATCAATAGCAAGAGAAATTGCCAACTTCCACTTTAGACGAGCCAAGCATTTATTCGATGTACTTGGCTCCAACTGGGCTAATATAATATTAGAAGAAATAGAATTATCAGATCCATTCTACGCACTTGCAATAAAAATAGCAAAGGAAGTAGAACATGGAAACTTGATGAATTCCTCAGATGCCACTGAGCTAATAGAAATGTTTATTGAAACGATACGCATTATGCAAAACGAAAATGAGCTACTTGAGCAGATTATAACACTTATAGAGTCCTTCTCGGGTAGTGATAATCCTATCAGTGCATCTACTGATTTTATTAAAAGTGCTTTAACGATATGGGGTGCATCAAGAGGATGGCTATATTTAGAGTCGGAAGGAATACCCAAACTATGGATACATACCAACATTCAAGGAACAGATGAAGAAGATTTTCTGATGTTGCCAATGGCTATAAAAGATAATATGCTCTCACCAACGGGTAATTTTATAGCTGTGATTATTAGCGACGAAAGGACAACTCTAAAAATATACATTGAAAGTGATGACAAAGAAAGATTTGACAAACATCAGCTTTTTGTTCTATCCCGAAGTGGAGATACACTTCTCCACTTTATTAAGAGTCATCTGTAGGCGTTAAATTACTTATTAATCTTACTAAGCTTAATCATCTTGCTTCTATCCCAGAAATAATATATGACACCGAATACAAATGCCCACATTGCAGCATTGGATGTAGAATATCCCATAATAAAAGAAATAATCCCTACACCTATACCAACAGCTATACTACGAAACAATAGAGTCTTTTTAAGCCCTATTTTATATTTCATCCAAAACTCCAAAAAACTTAGAAGAATAAATATAACTATTATCTCAAAAAATCTAATATACAAGGCATTTCCTGTAAAACCATTTTGTTTCAAGCTGTCCCACACAAGCCAAGCTACGATACCACCAAAGACTAAATAACTCACAATTAATATACCAATAACTTTTCTCATACTACTCAACTTTTATACCTCCTTTCATACCACATCTTAGCCACTTCCAATGCCAAAGCAGGCAATAAAGATGCAACAAAAACGGCAGAAAGTATACGAACATCCTTCACTGGATTAAGTTGCATTACCATATCAACACCAGGAATATACATTGCAGCCAATAAAAGGGCTATAGAAATCAATACGGCATAATTCATATATTTATTGGAAAACATTTTCGGAGTAAATAGAATCCACTCTTTCTCTGACCTAGCCGAAAATCCTCTAATTACTTCTGCTATAACCAAAGAGGCAAGTGCTGCCGTTTGAGCAACTTCATGTGGAAACCCCCATAGGTATTTTACGAGATAATACACACCAAGCACAGCCACGGTAATAAATGTGGCCGTTGCGATCATAAGAAAAGTCATTCTATTATCAAGTAGCGGTTCCTCTGGATCTCTAGGTGGTCTCTGCATAACATCCTTTTCTGGCCCTTCCATTCCCAAGGCAAGTGCAGGGAATGAATCGGTCAAAAGATTTAAAAATAGTAAATGAATAGGTCTGAATGGTGAACCCCAGCCAAACAACTCAGCTAAAAACACAATTGCAACTTCTCCAAGATTACAAGATAATAAAAATTGCACAAACTTTCTTATATTATCATAAATAATTCTTCCCCTTCTAACTGCCTTCGTAATTGTTGCAAAATTATCATCAAGAAGTATAAGGTCGGCAGCTTCTTTGGCAACTTCAGTACCCCTTAGTCCCATAGAAACACCGATATCAGCCATCTTAAGTGCAGGAGCATCATTCACCCCATCACCTGTCATTGCAACAATCTCTTTGTGATACCGTAAAGCTTTGACAATCCTAAGTTTATCTTCGGGACTTACACGGGCAAATACCTTGGTATCTTTAACGATATTACGCAGCTCTACATCCGTCATCTTTGCAAGTTCTTTACCTGTAACATAACTACCTTCCTCATCAGGGGACATCAAACCTATTTCCTTCGCTATTGCCACTGCTGTGATAGGGCTATCACCTGTCACCATGGCTACTTTAATTCCAGCTGTTTTACACATACTTATTGCTTCAGGAACCTCAGGTCTTGGCGGATCAATCATGCCAACAAGTCCAACAAAGACCATATTCCCTTCTACGTCTGCACCATTATAGGAACCTTCAACCTCTTTATACGCAAACGCCAGAACTCTCAAAGCCATTGCAGCCATGTTATCGGCCATATGTAATATTTTCTTTCTATCCGCTTCTGTTAATTTTCTAACAATATCCCCTTCTTGAATATACGTAGAGATAGCAAGTATGGATTCCACTGCTCCCTTACTAAAAGCATATTCTTTTCCATCGCACTGATGTATAGTAGTCATTCGCTTACGCTCAGAATCAAATGGAACCTCACCAACACGAGGACACTCCTCTCTCAGCATCGCTATATCTATACTGCCCTTTTTAGCAAGAACAAGAAGGGCTCCTTCAGTAGGATCCCCCACAACACTCCAGGTATTATCAATTTTCTTTAAATGGGCATCATTACACAAGACAGATATCTGGAGTATAAGAGAAAGCTCTTTGGTAAACTGACCTTTAATCTCTCCCGTTGGATTATACCCCTCACCTGTAACCTCCAATTCTCCAACAGAAGGAACCCATACCCTCCTTACAGTCATTTGATTTTGCGTAAGCGTACCCGTTTTGTCAGTACAAATATATGTTGTACTACCCAGTGTTTCTACAGCTGCCAATTTTTTGACTATTGCATTCTCAGAAGCCATCTCTATAACACCTA
>CAZATH010000097.1:0-5922 GCA_964487995.1 uncultured bacterium | reverse complement strand
ATAGAAAACATACGAGACGAGATAAGAGATAAATTATTAGAGATGAACGTTGTTGCATATCCATCAGAGGCAAATTTCCTGCTACTAAGAGTTGCACGCCCAGACAAACTTTCCTACTTCCTGGAAGAAAATGGGATTCTTGTTAGGGTATTTGCCCAACCCTCATGGATGACCGGTCATATGAGAATTTCAATTAGCTGGAAGGAAGACATGGACAAACTCCTTAACCTAATCAAAAAAGCTCCAAGAGAATTTATTGTGGATTAGGCAATTTCTACCAGTAGAAAAACCATATACATAGCCCAAAGATAGGAAGTAGTAAGTCCTGTATACTCTGGTTGTTTCTTAAAAAATGGAAGGGTTATAAAACCTATGATGATATGAATCCACAAAAATTTGTAGCTGTAGAAAAATATATGGTAAAAAGGTAATCGATTATAGAAAAAAGCTTCAAATAAAAACGGTAACCACAGGAGTAAATACACAAACGGAATCCACAACGAGGAAAAAGGTATTTTACTAGCGTGATATCTACATCTTTCTAAGGCAACAGTATATGGTGATATTAGAAGTGCAACCACAGGAACAACAGCCAATTTATTGAGGGTGATATAGGGAAAAATACCAAGGTAATATAGGGGTAACATAAGAAGTATGTACATAACAGTAGCAATAATTAACCCTACCCCAAGATTTATAAAACGATATTTCCCACCAGAAAGCAATCCTACCAAAGCGGCAAAACCACTAAGTGGTAAAAGCTCTTCTACTCCCAGTATTGGCAAATGGAAGAATTGAAATACAAACGGTAACACAAAACCCACCAACGGAAATAATAGCAGAAGCCATATATTTACCTGAGAAATTTCTTGGTTTGGCTTAAGTTTACATCCAAACATGGCATAGACCCACCATAACATCAAAAACATTCCCACTATAGCCATTACCATTCTGAAAAATAGTCCTATAAGGTCAGAACAGTTTTCCATTCTTATAGCTTCACATATACCATCGTTATAAGCAATCGTGGTATGAGTGGCCTTTGTCCATACAACGTAAGCTCCCATTTTCTCAAGATAAGATGCAATCTTTTTAGACCCATCAAAGTCAGCAGTTCCTACTACAACGGTTGAAGAACGAGTAAGAGTAGTTGGAGAAACAACAATAGAATGAGGAAGTTTAGAAACAATCTCACCGGCAAATGCCTGGCCAACATATATGGTATCGGTAGATCCCAAAACTTTGAGTTCTTCAACATAATAGGCTATGTCATTTTTTAACTTTACAGGTTGCTTGAACTCCACAATAGCAACTTTACCCTCATCTTTTAGCTTATAGGCATAAGCACGGTAAGATAACCCCCTATCAAATAGTGAAGCTACAAAAACGAAATCATAGGGGGGATTTCCTTCGGCATAAATATTAAAAATATCGGTTGACTTATACAAAGGAAGCGTATACCAAAGATAAGGAGAAGAAAAACCAACAATAGTAAAAAATACACCTATTATCAAGATAAAACTCAAGAAAATTTTCCTCACGTGCTAATTATAACAAAAAGTGGAGGGACATATGTCCCTCCACAAGGCTCCTTTCAGGAAACTATTACTGATTTTCTTCCTGGATATACTGCTGGAGTTTGTTGTGAAGCGTTTGAGCGGCATCAGATGGTGTAATCTCACCCTTAAGCACTTGAGATGCAAGATTCGAGACATCTCTTCTTGCCTTACCCCATGCACTGCTTGCAGGGGTAATGAGAAGCTGATAACCATTTACCTTACCCTCAAATACAGGCAAGAACCTCTTCCTCCAAGGATTATTCTTCAAATAGTCCTGATACATTGGAAGCTCCCAAGAAGATTTTCTGATGGGGAAGTAACCAGTAGCCATAGACCACTTTGCCTGTGGAATAGGAGATGTAAGCCATCTGATGAATGTCCATGCTGCCTTCTGCTGATCTGGTGTAATATCAGAACCTTTAAACATAACCAAGTTTGTACCCTCAACGGTCATAGCTCCACCGGGAAGTGGATAAACATCATAATGGAATTTTCCACCTACTGCCCTATCAACATAGGTAATACCGGCTGTGGTACCAATATAGAAGATTGTGTTACCCTTACCAAATTCCTTCTGGTCACCATAGTTAGGTGGAGCAATATAGGCATATCCCTTGTCAATGAGATCTTTGAAGAAGCCAAAAGCCTTCTCCCAAGCCTGTGGATATTTAGGATACATAGAAGCCGTAAGATCATCATTCAT
This sequence comes from uncultured bacterium, assembly GCA_964487995.1. Taxonomy (GTDB): domain Bacteria; phylum Coprothermobacterota; class Coprothermobacteria; order Coprothermobacterales; family JAADFF01; genus JAADFF01. The sequence continues at coordinate 3,660 of CAZATH010000097.1, read as the reverse complement.
TACCTTACCACCAAAGGCGTAAACCATTGAATACCACAGTTCTGGACCAACAAAAACGGCAATTCCCTTCTTCTGACCATTTGTTTCCTCGGTAACTTTCTTAGAAATATTGGCGAGCTCTTCCCATGTCTTAGGTGCTTCTACACCAAGTTTCTTAAGCTCATCGTCATTGACATAAAGAACTCTAAGAGATTTGTTAAATGGCATCATATACTGTTTACCGGAAAGATATGTATCCTTCCAGAATATGGGGAATATATCTTCTCTATCAGCAGGATACAATTTGTCAACACCGGCAACTTTACCATCAATATACTTGCCCATTTCTTCGAGAATATCACCCTTAAGATACTGGTCTACCCAGTTTTCATAGGCCTGTGCCATAACGGGTGGTTTTCCGTCGGATATAGCGGCAAGAAGTTTCTGAGAAAGGGTACCATAGTTTGGCTGAGCAACAGGTTTGATAAGAATGTAAGGGTGAGTAATATTAAACTCATCAATTAGCTGATTTAAAGCATCACCAAGTTTAGCCCTCATAGCATGCCAGAATGTAACTTCTACAGGATTTACAATACTATCTTTATTCCACTCTATAACAACGGATCTATTCTTAGCATCCCAGGTGACAGCTGCACCAAAGGTTTCAGAAACAAATCTCAGAGGGATATATATACGTCCTATTTTCTTTGGGTTCATAGCAGGGACATCCAAAATGACTGGAACTGCTTGATCAGAAACAAATGTGTTTTTAACGTAAACTTCATTAGAAAAGACCTTTGCATCCCCAAGTTTAGTTTTAACCCAATTATCCCCCTTATCCTGTACAGTAATGGAAATCGTCTCTCCTTCAACATTCATTTCAAAAACCGCTGTTCTAGTCTTATCATCCCAAGTAACATTTGCCCCAAATGCTTCGGTAATAAATCTTGCCGATACAAGAGTTCTACCATCATAGATAAACGGTGGAGCATCGATATCTTGTTTGTTACCATTGACGTACATCACATACTTACCATCACTCTGAGGATCCACAGGAATAACAATCTTTACAACACTGGCGGCATTTGCCTTGTGTGTAGAAAACGTTGGTGCTACAACACCCATTGTAAGTACCATTACTGCAGCAAGCATCAAAGTAATAAATTTTTTCATACGCGGTACACCTCCTTTTTTATTTTTGGTGGTACTTAAAGGATACAACATTTACCCTTAATATTATTACCCTTTAAGTCCACCTTTCATAACACCTTCGATCAGTTGTTTCTGTGCAAAGAAGAACATTATCACTACAGGCACAATGGCAATCACTGATGCTGCAGCAAGTGGTCCTAGTTGAGTTTGCTCACCCATAAATGTTGCCAATGCAACCTCAATTGGTCTGATAAATTCGTTGTGACTTGTCATGATAAAGGGCCACAAGAATGCATTCCATGCCCCAATAAAGCTCTGCAAAGCAATAGTAGCAACAAAAGATTTAGCCATGGGTAGGGCAATAAGAAAAAGATAATGAAAACGATTACCACCATCAACTCTAACAGCATCCCAATAATCTCTAGGTAGAGATAAGAAAAACTGCCGCATTAAAAAGATTCCAAATATACTTACAATCCATGGTATGGTAAGAGCCATATAAGAATCCATCCACCCGAGTTTACTGATAATGGTATAACTAGGCACCAGAAGAACTTGCCCTGGGATCATCATCGTACCAATAAGGAGAAGAAAAATTATATCACGACCTGGAAAGTGCAGTTCTGCAAATGCATATCCACCAAGTAATGAAACCAATACCACCGCTACTGTTTGAAATGTGGCAAGAATTAAAGCATTATAAAAGTACCTACCCCAGGTAATGCAATATGGATTGATATGTGTTCCAAAAATACCATTAATACCTTTCACAATCACAGCATATAAACCATTAAAAGCCTTGTCCATCCATGTTTTCTCAAGAAGTGGTTGAAGCGACTTTAATTCACGGGGATCGGTATAACATTTTTTAACTTGACTCCACGCATCCTGATAGTTACCAAGATAGATAGATTCCTTTTTCACCTTTACCAGAAAAGCTTCATCTTTAAAACGAGCAGGCACCTTATTCCACGAAGGATATATCTTTACACTAACAACATTACCATTATCATCTTTTTTTACATAGACAACCTTACCATCTGCGTCTTTAAAATATGACGGCATCTCATTCAAATTAGACTTATTATAAGTAAATCTCTGAATAAAACTACCCGATTCATCATACGTCTCAACTACATATACCCCTGTATCGGGAGTTAATTTCAACTCTTCTTCTGGATTAGCTTGGAATGATACCATAATCAACCAGTAGAATGGGAAAAGGCTAATTACCAAAACAACTGTAAGAAGTAGATATCTAAACCACTTAAATCCTCCTTTCACCTTAGATCACCCCTTTTTTCCTGCATAGAAAACAACCTTATCACCAATATATTTTTGCAGAAGCGAAACGATGAAAATTATCACAAACAAGACAACCGATACCGAAGCTGCCTTTCCAAAGTCAAAATCTTGAAAACCCAGCTGATAGACCAAATAAACCATGGAGGTAGTCTCATTATTAGGACCACCACCTGTTAGCACAAGAATAGGTGAAAAGATCTTAAACGCACCTATTAAGTTGATCATTGTTAAGAAAAATATTGTAGGAGATAGTAAAGGAAGAACGATGTGTTTAAATACCTGCCACTCTGTAGCACCATCAACACGAGCAGCCTCCATCAGTTCAACAGGCACATTAATAAGACCTGCAAGAAATACAAGCGCATTAAAACCAAGTCCTTTCCATACACTATAGATAATAAGTGTCCAGAATGCCCATGGCATCACCTGATACCACGCCATCGTAACATGTCCAGCAGATGTTTCTATACCAGGTACAGGCAAATGTAGAGATGAAAGAACATGGTTAAAGAAACCATCCTTATAAAACATGGCTTTCCACATCATAGCTGTAGCAACAGCAGGTGTAACATATGAAAAGAATATACCCGTTCTGTAAAGATCAAGATACTTCAGTTTACCCCACAGAAGTATTGCAACAAATAAAGCGACAACAAGTAAGATAGGAACCTCCCAAAGAACATATTTTATAGTAAACCACAAAGACTTATAAAACAGGTCAGCCCCAGAACTGACATGGAGACCACCAATAGCAGGTCTACCTGAATTTGGTACACCGGCTAAATCAAAACCTATATCTTCACCATATTGTGCAGCAAGGGCTATATAATTATCTTCTATGCTGCTACTCTTCTTGAGCACATATACATGCTTTCCCACCGTCAATGTACCTGTTAGTTTGGTATTGGGTAAAACACTTTGACTTGAAGAGATGAATATATTCATAGTACCAAAGCTATCACTATTTGAAGATATTGAGCATGTATATATAAGTTTAATGGGAGATGGAACATTAGTATCTGCAAGAATCAAACCACTTACGTTCTTATTTCCCACTTTACCATCAACGATAATTTTATTGTCATCCCATGTGGCCACAACATTTACCTCGCCTGTTTCGACCCTCGTGGATGGTGGTACTAAGAAGTATACATAGTTCCTCAGGCCAACAGGTTTCCATGTGCTGGGATGGGTCATATGTACTGAGTCAAAGGCAAAAAAGCT
>CAZATH010000096.1:0-5957 GCA_964487995.1 uncultured bacterium | reverse complement strand
AAGAAGGCAAAGGTGATTATTCTTCACCGGTTGGTTTCATGATGGCTAAAGTTTTAAAGAAAAAACCTGAAGACATCACATCTTTTCTGGCAAGCAGTTTACAAGAGCGCCCGTGGATAGAAGAGGTTAGATATCATAAGGGGTTTCTCAATATTAAAATTAAATCTTCATTTATGATGAAGCATCTGTATTTATTAGATAAAAAAGTATGGCAAGAGATTTCAGAATACATTCCTCAATACAGGCATAGAATTCAGATAGAATATGTAAGTGCCAACCCCACAGGTCCATTACATGTTGCCCATGGCAGGGGAGCTGCTGTAGGTAGCACTCTTATAAATATTCTTCGTCATATTGGCATAGATGCTATCTCAGAATTTTATATTAATGATGGTGGAGAACAGATCAAGAAATTTGCTGAATCCATTTTGGAAAGGGTTAAAGAAATTAAAGGGTTTCAGTGGAATATTGAGGCTATAGAAGGAGGGTATAAGGGAGAATATATAAAAGATATTGCCAAGAAATTACTTGAAGTGTATCCCAATATCTTAAGTTTTCCTAAGGAAAGACAGATTGAGTTAGCTTCTGAGTTTGGTGTAAAGCTAATGTTAGATAACCAAAAGAAGGTGCTAAACACTTATCGTGTGTCTTTTGATGTTTGGCGTTCTGAGAAGGATATACGCATGGAAGGATGGGTTAAGAAGGTTATTGACATTCTTCAATCCAAAGGTCTTACTTACGAAAAGGACGGAGCTTTATGGTTAAAGACGACACTGTTTGGGGATGATAAGGATAGAGTGTTAATTAAGAAAAATGGCGAGTATACATATTTTGCTGTTGATGTCGCGTACCATTATGAAAAATTTCAAAGAGGATTTAGTATTGTATATGACATTTGGGGAGCAGATCATTACGGCCATATCGGTAGAATGAAAGCTGCTATGGAAGGACTTGAACTACCGCCCGAGTTTTTGAATGTTATTGTTATCCAGATAGTTAGATTCATAAAAGAAGGAAAACCTATGAAGATGTCAAAGAGGGCTGGGACATTTACTCTCTTAGAGGAACTTATTAATTTAGTTGGGGTTGATGCTGCGCGTTTCTACTTCCTTATGTACTCTCCTGATAATAGCATGGATTTCGATTTGGATCTTGCCGTGAAAAAGTCAATGGATAATCCAGTATATTATGTACAATATGCATATACAAGAGCTTTATCACTTATAAGAAAATTACAGGAATCGTCTCTTTCTATACCCACCTATGAAGAAGTAGAGATGGCTTTAGCAACATACAATCCTACTGATGAGGAAAAACTGCTTCTGTTTAATTTGGCTGATGTTCGTCATGCTTTTATGCTTTCTGCCAAATATATGTCTCCACACTACGTAGTTAACTATGCCAAAGAGATTGCAGGCTTATTTCATAGCTTTTATCAGTCACACAGAGTTATAGATGCTAAAGAAAAGGATGCTAGAACATTTAGAATAGCCTTAGTAGATAGGTTTATCTATATTATGGGTCTTCTCCATGATATTTTAGGTATAGAAAAGAAAGAATACATGTAGAGAGGAGAGTGCGGGGGATGAAACAAACAAAGTACATTTTTATCACAGGGGGCGTTGTTTCTTCTTTGGGTAAGGGTATTGTGGCTGCATCTATTGGCAGATTACTCAAGGCTCGGGGGCTCAATGTTTCTATTATGAAGTTTGATCCTTACATTAATGTAGATGCCGGTACCATGAATCCTTATCAACATGGTGAGGTTTTTGTTACGATGGATGGTGCAGAAACTGACTTGGATCTTGGGCATTATGAAAGATTTATAGGGGTAGACCTATCGGGACTTAACAATGTTACAACCGGTAAAATATATTCAGAGGTAATAAAAAAAGAGAGGGCAGGAGAATTTTTAGGTGCTACGGTTCAAGTGATTCCACATATTACCGATGCTATTAAGAATTCAATAAGAAAGGTTGCCATGGTGGGGAATTTGGATGTTCTAATTGTTGAAGTGGGTGGAACTGTGGGTGATATTGAAGGTCTTCCATTTTTGGAAGCTATTAGGCAGTTTAGACGCGAATTACCGAGGGATGCTACAATATCCATTCATCTTACTTTGGTTCCATTTCTCTCAACGACAGGTGAAGCCAAAACCAAACCAACACAACACTCTGTAAAAGAGCTTCGTTCCTTAGGTATTCAACCAGACATTATTATGCTTCGCAGTCATATTGAGCTTTCTCCAGAGATTAAAGAAAAGGTTGCTTTATTCTGCGATGTTAGACCAGAGGCGGTATTTGACGTTGTAGATGCCCCTTCAATATATCATGTTCCGCTAATGTTAGAGAAAAAAGGGGTTGGCTCCCTGTTGATGAAATACCTTTATGGAAAAGATGTGCCGGCGGATTTGTCAGATTGGATGGAAATTGTAAAAAAGGAAGAAAAATCTTCCCAAGAAGTCAAGATTGCCATTGTTGGTAAATATGTTGAACTGCCCGATGCTTACCTAAGCGTGGTGGAGGCTATCAGACATGCATCTATACATCATAGAGTCAATGCTGAAATTGTATGGGTTCAAGCTGAAAAACTTGAGAGAGAGGATCCTGCTAAGTTTTTAAGTAATGTTGATGGGGTTATTATTCCAGGGGGATTTGGGACTAGGGGAATAGAGGGCAAAATTAGAGCGCTTACCTACACCAGAGAAAACAGTATTCCCACATTGGGTTTGTGTTTGGGGATGCAATGTATGGTAATAGAGTTTGCAAGAAACGTATGTGGTCTAAAAGACGCCAATTCATCTGAGTTTGACGAATCTACTCCTCATCCTGTTATTGATCTCATGCCAGAGCAGCGTGGTATTTCCGATAAAGGTGGTACGATGCGTTTAGGTGGATATACTTGTAATTTGGTAGATGGTTCAAAGACAAAAGCATTGTACGATACCGATAGTGTTACTGAGAGGCATCGGCATCGTTATGAATTTAACAATAAATACAGAAAACTTCTTGAAGATCGTGGTTTGAAAGTTGCCGGTGTGCACTTGCCGATGAATCTTGTAGAGATAGTTGAACTTGAGGGACATCCTTTTTATATTGGAACTCAGTTTCACCCTGAATTTAATTCCAAACCTCTTGCACCTCATCCTTTATTTGTAGGATTTATCAATGCTATACTAAATAAAAAAGGTAGTTAATTGGGAGATCATGGCAAAAAAGCGTTTAGGTGAAATATTACTAGAAGAGGGACTAATAACAGCTGAGCAGCTTGAGGAGGCTCTTGAAGAAGCTAAAAGAACCGGTGAGCCTATTGGTCAAGTGCTAATAGATCTGGGTTATATTACTCCTGCCGATTTGGGTAAAGTGTTACAGAAACAATTTAATGTTACCTATGAATCCCTGGAGAGATTAAGATTTGATCCGGCTGTAAAGGATCTTATACCGGAAGACATTGTGCGAGGAGATAGGGTTTTTCCCCTTCGTAAAGAGGGAAGTACTTTGATAGTAGGAGTGGTTCCACCGTTTAATTCGGACATTCTTGAAAGAATTAGTCTTTTAACGGGCTTGAAAGTTCGACCAATCATCATTACAGAATCTGAGTATAGAGCTCTTCTTGATCAAGTATACGATATCACTCAGCGTGCCAAGGATGTTATCGAGAAACTTGCAGAGGAAGCCCAAGATGAGGATACCGTGATGGATATTAGTGTGGAAAAAATAGATATCAATGATCTTCTAGGACAGGAAGCGAGCATCACTGTAGTGGTGAATACTATACTTGTTGATGCTGTATCAGATAGAGCCACTGATATACACATTGAACCAACCCGCTATGATTATAGAGTTAGATACAGGGTAGATGGAGTGTTGATGGATAAAATAAAACTTCCTAAGTGGATTGCTGAACAGCTTATTACCCGTATTAAAGTTATGGCAGATATGGATATTGCCGAGAGAAGAAGACCACAGGATGGACACTTTACTGCCCGTGTGTCAGGAAGAGAATTTGATTTTAGGATTGCTACAGTAGGTTCCATTTACGGAGAAATGATGGTTATCCGTTTGCTTGATAAGAAGAATATATTCGTTGACATAGGGAGATTAGGGCTTTTACCACAGCAAGAGGAAATTTTTCATAAATTGATATCGGTTCCTTATGGCATGATTCTCGTTACAGGACCAACTGGTTCAGGTAAAACTACCACACTATATGCTGCTTTATCTGTGTTAAATCGTGAGGATAGAGAGATTATTACAGTAGAAGATCCAGTAGAATATGAACTTGAGGGTATTAATCAGATAAATGTTAATACCAAAGCGGGTATTACCTTTGCCTCTGTTCTTCGCTCTATATTGAGGTTAGATCCTGATATTATTCTTGTCGGTGAGATCAGAGATGAAGACACAGCAAAAACAGCTATAGAGGCTGCACTAACAGGTCATCTTGTATTGTCAACTCTACATACCAACGATGCTCCTTCCGCTATTATCAGGCTCCAAGAAATGGGAGTTGAAAAGTATCTTTTATCAGCTTCACTAATAGGTATCATTGCTCAAAGACTTGTAAGAAAACTTTGTACAAATTGTAGGGTGAAAAATGAAAATCCAGATAGCTTGAATGTTTACATTCCTAAGGGATGTCCAGTTTGCAACCATACTGGATATTCGGGTAGAACCGCTGTATTTGAAATCATGCCAGTTTCTGAAGATATTCAAAATGCCATCTTAAGAGGAGCATCTCTTGAGGAAATCAGGAAAATAGCCAAGTCTGAAGGCATGATAGATATGTGGACAGCCGGTTTGGAAAAAGTTAAAGCGGGTATTACAACAGTTGAAGAACTTAGCAGGGTTATCAAATCACCTGTTAAAAGTGGTAGGAGTGTGGAATAATGCCACTTTTCAAATATGAAGCATTTGATGGCACGAAGAAAATTACAGGTGAGATAGAGGCTTCCACTAAAAGTGCTGCAATTAACATCCTGAAGGGAAAGGGGCTAATTGTTGTAAAGATTAATGAAGCAGGCCTAACTACAAAAAGATCTATCTTAAACATTTCTTTTTCTAAACTCTTTTCTCCCCGTCATATTAAATTAAAAGATAGGGAAGTGGCAATACTCTCTAGACAGTTGGGAAGTCTGCTACTTGCCGGTATATCACTTGTAGATGCCCTTAGCACATTGGCAGAGGAGTATCGTAAAAGTAGATTAGGTACAGTACTTCAGAAACTTTACTTATATATTGTAGAAGAAAATATGCGTTTTACATCTGCTCTAAAAAAATCAGGAAGTTTCCCTATTATATTTGTTAACTTAATTAGAGTTGCCGAAGAAACAGGAACCTTAGACAATACCCTTTTAGTTCTTGCTACTTTTTATGAGAGAAGAGCAGCCATTAGGGAGAAGCTTAAAAGTGCAATGATATATCCTATTATGGTTGCCTTGATGTCTATTGCAGCTATCCTAGTGTTTATGCTTATAGTAGTCCCTAAGCTAAAAAATGTCTATTCGGGGTTTGGTAAATCACTTCCAGCAATAACACAGATGGTTATCAATACTAGTGACTTTATTTCAACATATTGGTTTTTGATACTATTAACAGTGATAGTTGTTTGGATGGTATTTAGATTTTCTATCAAACGTTTTTACAGGCTAAGATATATATGGCATAGATTTTTATTGAAGATTCCACTTGTGGGAAGCGTACTTATGCTTGGTGAGGTGGTTCAGGTATTTAGGGCTTTCTACACATTGTTTGCCGGCGGTGTTCCGATTGTACAAGCGTTGGAACTTTCTACGGAAGTGCTTACAAATGAATATATAAAAAAATATTTTATAAATGCCAAGGCACAACTTGAAAAAGGAATATCCTTATCTAGGGCTCTTGAAAAAAGTGATTTACCTGGTGTGTTAAAGGTGATGATAAGGGTAGGAGAACAGTCAGGTAATTTAGATACAATGC
>CAZATH010000095.1:3665-6128 GCA_964487995.1 uncultured bacterium | reverse complement strand
TAAATATATTTTATTTTTATTGTTGTTTTATATTCTATTATATATTGTATTGTTGTTGGAAGTATTATTATAAATTTATGAGAGGAGTGATAGCTGATAAGACTAATGAGCAGGTATCTATTTCTATAGGTGGTTATTACTTTAATGCTTTTAGGGTTGTTAGGCGTAAATGCCTAGGTTGGTGCTTGTCTGGAGAAATTAGGGGGAAGGGGGAAGTCGTGAAAATTTCCAGATGGTTTCGAGTGCTCAGTGTAGTTGTAATTTTATCTATTCTGTCCTTTGTCTATATAGGATGTGGAGAAAAAAGCGTTAATGTTAGGGGTGTTTTATTTTGGTATTAGAAAGACAGAGGTAGCCCAATATGCTACAGCAAGGTTGTTGTCTATGAATGGTAATTTGGTAAGCATCAATGAAATTACCAATATCGTTAGAAGTGTGTTTGGTAAGGTATCTAAAGATGCTATTATTGATTACATCTCCTATCTTGAGGAGATATTTATTATTCATAAACTTTCTAAGATGACCCCTTCATTTGATGAGATTATTCGTGCTCCTTTTAAGGTGATTGCTGTTGATACGGGATTAAAAACCATTACCCTTCTATCTATAAGAACCGATAGGGCATCGTATTTGGAAACAGTTGTTGCCAATTATTTCACTAGAAAGGGATATAACGTTTTCTATGGTATGGTAGATGGAGTTGAAATGGATTTGATTGTTGAGACGGCAAAAGGCTATGTCCCATTGGTAATAGCATATGAGGTTGGTGAAGAGGATACTATTAAGAGGGAGATGAAAAATATAGAGAAAGCCAAGATATACGGTAAATCTGTTGCTGTGAGCCGATTTCCTACCAATGTGATGGGAATAAAAACCTTGGGTTTAGGGATTTGTTGATGGGAAGGTTTGACGATTTGTTTCCCATTTAGGTGAGGGAGTATAGTCGAGTATACTCGACCACTTATGGCAGAATTTGGTAGAGGATAGTCTACCATTAAAGGAAGAGATTACTTGGATAGTGTATGGTATAGGCATAGAGGGTTTATAGGAAGAGGGTAGGCTAAAATCCAGATTGGTTTTTTATCACGACATTTCAAATTGGTGCCAAGCTTAAAGCGGTAATGGTGTAGCGTAAAGTACCAATGAAGCCCATGGGAGTGAAATAGGGTATTTCCGAATATCTACTTGTGGGGTAGTGGTACCGGGGAGTGAATCTGCCGTAGGGAGCGTCTGCCCAATACTCGAAAGCCTACAGGTTTATACATGAGAAGCTAATGATATGTATTATGCTAAGCGAAAAATGTTAATAAAACTATTTCCGAAATATGCCATTTGTGGAGATAGGAGTATTGAGCCCACCACGGGAGCAGAGACAAGATGGCATGGTCAATTTCTTCTAGAGTTTGCGATTTTAGTCACGGGTATCTGGTAGTATATATGAGTTTTCCTATTCAGATATTTGTCTGAAAATAAAAAAGGGAGGGAAGCCCCTCCCTATGGTTTACCTAAGCACCTCAGCGGTTCCGCCGGCAAATATGCCTTTGATAATGTCCACGGCTATAAATGGTGCAACACCGGCATAAAATGCCTGATATACATTCATGCCGTATGCCATGAGTCCTGCCATACCAAAGAGGTATATGGTAATGATTCCAGCTATAGAGCCTATCAAGGAGAAGTATCTGCCACGATTTGCCAATGTGCCTGCGATGTATGATGCTACAATAAAGCCAATGATATATCCCCCTGTAGGACCAAGGATATGGTGAATACCACCTGAGAATCCTGTAAACCATGGCATACCCATTGCCCCGATAGTGGCATATATTAGCATAGATATGGCTCCCCATATGCTACCTAGAAATAAACCTGCGGCAATGACACCGAACACTTGAAGGGTAATGGGCACAGGGGTAAATGGTAGTGGTATTCTAATTTGTGCAAGGACTCCAACAAGTGCTGCTACTCCAAATGAGACTGCCACTTTCCAAGGTAAAGAAAGGCTACTGAAAGCCTTATAAATGGAGAGTTTGCTTGTTGCCACGGCAACATTAGTTTTCACGTTGCATACCCCCTTTGTGCATATTTCTTGTATTCTACTATACTTTAGGTATTTGTGCTCTTGTGTTCCAGTATACAGATAGATATTTAGATAAAGTGATGTTTACCAAAGCCAGGATAGTACCTATAGCTATCACTTTGAGGTTCCATATTCCCCCTATGTGTAGAGTTTTTATCAGATATGCTACCAGTATAAACTCTAAAAAAGCCAACACATCTGCCACCACTACAGATAGCCACCTGTCAGCTATGGAGTATAAAAATCCAATCATCACAACAATAGAAAGTGTAGACATGGCATTTACCGTATCTCTGTCTTGTGGTAAAGAGAGTAAAAAAACGGCTGTTAATTCCCCTATCAAGGCAACCAATACGTAGGTTGCCTCTTTAATTCCCTTACTG
>CAZATH010000095.1:0-3565 GCA_964487995.1 uncultured bacterium | reverse complement strand
ACGATTATGATATTTAAAAAGGCTATGATAAAGAGAAATAATATAGTCTTTAGTGAGAATATACTTTGAAGCTTAAACAGCTTGGTAACGATTATCACGAGAACCATTTCCGAGGCTACAACGATAGAAGATATCTTCAGTGCTTGTATGTTGACAACGGCACGGGACAGTGTGGCTCCACAGGATATAAGTAATACAAGGAGTGCCATGTTGTCTCCAAATAGCTTGAGTATTAGCATGGTGAGTATAACATACAACAGTGTAAATGTGATTTCCAGTATCACATTATGTGTCTTCATGGTTTTTCCCTCCTAATCCTTTCCCATAAGCCTTTTTAGAACAGATTCTACTCTGCCAAATGCTTCTTTGACAATATCTATACCCATGCTTAGTATCATCTCTTCATCGTCTTTGGATATTTCACCTACGATAAATAGGTCTATGTCGTGGCTGGCAAGATATGGGATAATCTCATCATGTTCCATGTTGTTTGGGATAAACTGTATGTCTGATATTTTCCCCGATGGAGATAGGTCAATAATGGCAAATGCCTTTGCACTTTTTATCTTCTTTGCCACACGAGATTGTAAACTGTTTTCTTCCTTTACAGGTATACATATACGCATACTATCACCTCCTCTGAGTTATGCTACATCATAACACTGAAGTTGAGATATAGTTGTTAGATTGCTATGCCAAAACAGCCTCTAAAACGGTTTCCGATAGCTTGGCAAAGGTAGCTTTTCCCATGTGTTCAAGATTTCGGGGATGGGGTAGTGGTATTTCTACTATCTTCTTTACACGGGCAGGGGGACCATCCAGTATCACCACAATATCCGATAGAAACACTGCCTCTTCCACATCGTGGGTGACCATAATTGTGGTAATATTCCAGTTTTTCCTTCTCTCTTCAAGCCAAAGCCAGAGCTTGCGTCGGTTAAGGGCGTCTACAGCTCCAAATGGTTCGTCTAGTATGATCAGTGGTGCTTCTACCATGAGTGTTCGCAAAAGTGCCGCACGTTGATACATGCCACCTGACAACACGTTGGGATACTTGTCTTCAAAGCCCAGTAGCCCAAATTCCTCAAGGTGGCTTTTTACCCTATCCCTTGCTTCGTCTTCAGGTATACCCCTCAGCGTTAAGGGGATCGTTAGATTTTTCATAACGCTATACCATGGTAGCAAGACACCTTTTTGGGGCATATAACCTATGCGCTCTGGTATACCTTCTATAACTCCTGTATATGGTATTAACCTTGCTATTGCCTTTATCAGGGTAGATTTTCCACACCCAGATGGTCCTACAATGGCGATATGTAAGCCGTGGGGAATTTCAAGGGATATATTCCCCACGGCTATGAAGTTTCCGTATTTTACGCTTACGTTTTTTAATATTATTGATGACATGGCAAGAACTCGTTGGTAAATAGTGTATCTACGTTTTGTGGCATGTTGGGTATCAAGCCCATTTTGACCATGTATTTAGAATACCTTTCCCATACTTCTTTTTTCATATATCCCCAGCATTTTCCGTCCCATATGTATTTGGGAGAGAGCCACTCTTGAGATTTTTCTACAAGTTCCTTGTTAAGCTCAGGTGCATACTTGAGTAGTATCTCTGCACTCTCCTTTGGATGATTGGCTGCGTATGTGTATCCTTCATACAAAGCTTCAACAAATGCCTTTACAACGTCGGGATGTTCCTTCATATAGTTTTTGTTGGTGATAAATATCGGTGTGTAGTGGTCAAGCTCAGGATAGTGTTCTCTGAGATCAAAGAATGTGAAATCTAGGTTTCTTATCTCGGCATCTATACCTTCCCAGCCGTAGAATATCCATGTAAAATCGTAGGCTTTCTTTACCAAGCCTGTTATCTGGTCAAATACACCAAGCTCTATCATTTTTACGGTATCGGGATTGGCTCCATACTTTTCCATAATGTATTTAATCATGGCTTTTTCTGAAGAGCCACCCCATCCCCCGTATCTCTTTCCTTCCCAATCCTTGGGTGTCTTGATACCACTATCTTTTAGCCATATAAAACCTGATGTGTCATGTTGGAGTATTGCTGCTATGGCAACCAGTGGTGCCCCCTCTTTGACCACATACTTGGTCATACTACCTTGGAAAGATATACCAAATTGTGCCTTTCCACCTGCCACAGCCTGCTCAGGCCATACGTTAGATGGCTGTATAATCTCTACATCAAGGTTTCTCTCTTTGAAATATCCCTTATCAACAGCAACGTATATACCGGTATGGTTGGTATTGGGTGTCCAGTCGAGCATCAGTACTACCTTAGTTGGCTTGGCTAAAACTGTTTTGGTTGCTGTGTTTGTTGTCTGATTTTCTGTGGCTGTTTGGGTAGATGATGCCGTTTTGGGGTTAGATGTGCTTTGTGGCTGGGATGTTCCACATCCAGAGAGCAACATTGTGAGTGTGAGAATCAATGCAACTACAAGGGTCCACCTCTTTGCTCTTTTCATATGTCTCTTCCTCCCTTCATCCATATTGAGTATTTGTTTTTGATATATGCCACGGTACCCCACGTAAGGAGACTAAATATCGTTACTATCAGTGTGCCGGCAAATACTTGTGGAAGCTCAAACGATGAAAAGGAACGTTTGATATATAGGCCTAATCCTTGAGTTGTGCCCATCCACTCTGCTGTTATGGCACCAAGTATGGCATAAGGAGAGGTAATCTCAAGACCTGTCAGTATATATGCCAATGTATGGGGTAGTATTACGTGTCTAAATATTTGCCAGCTACTGCTACCCATAGCCTTCATCACATCTACCATGTCTCTATCTACACTGTGAAGTCCGAGGAATGTGTTAACGGCTATAGGAAAGAATGTAACCCATACCACAACACCAATCTTTGGTGCCCTACCAAATCCAAACCATAGAATGATTAGTGGTGCAACGGCTATGGTAGGAGTGGCTTGTGATAACACCATTAGGGGGTAGAGAAGGTCTTCCAGTGGCTTTACAGCATGCATCAGTATGGCAAGTAGTGTTCCAAATATGAGAGAGAGCAATAGCCCTATATAGGAGATAGAGAGTGTATACCACAGATGCCTTAGTATGATAGTTCTTTGTCTGATGATGATTGACACGACATCTCCAGGAGACGGTAGTATGTAGCTTTCAACGACGTGCAAGTGGCTTGTAAGATCCCACCATAGTAGTAGAAATATGATAAATGCCATGGTTTTAAGAACACCTGGTTTGTCTGTAAACAATTTGGCAACTCCTATCGTGATAAGAAGTATACCTAGTAGAGATAGAGTAAACATTGGTAGTAACACAAGTAGCGCTCCAACACCGATTGTTGCCATCCAAACATACCGTTTTGTCATCATACCTCCCCTTTCTTGGGGAGGGCACGGGTCATTTCTGGCTCGTGCCACTCCCTACGCCGGCATTACCCGGATCAGGTTCCAGGGGTCGGGCATGTGCCCCTCTCAGCCTCCTTACGGAAGCTCCCCCGTGGCAGAGTTATTATACTACACTTAAAAATTGTAGTAACTGGACGTTGTAGTAACTTGGCAATGTTTTTT
>CAZATH010000094.1:0-6239 GCA_964487995.1 uncultured bacterium | reverse complement strand
GCGAGGTTGAATAAAAACATAGAGGAGAGCATAGAGATGGCAAAGGAGGCAAGTAAACCTGTAGAAATCGAGCAATTGCCGGTACTTGAACAGGCAAAGAGATGGTTTGAGTCAGTATTAAACCAGATGGTTATAGACATTGCCAGGGATTTCTCTGTTAAAGTATCAACTGTTGATAAAGATAGTGTAGAATATACAAAGCTACTGCTCAGGGCACTGAAAGAGGTTAGAGCCGTGTTAAAGCTTAAGGAGACATTTGAACAGTTTTTCACAGAGGATGGGTTGGATGACGCAATCAAAGCATTGGAGAAACAGATTGAAGATGCAGAAAAATCCTCGAAGGAAAAAAGCGATGAAGCCGTACTAGAAATAAAAGATAAATACAAAGAGGTAGCACAAGAGCTTGTAGATAGGTATAAAGAGGAGGAAGAAAAAGATGGTGGCAATTAGTTTCAGTGTATTCAAGGACAAAATTATAACTGGAGAGAAAACTCAGACTATAAGGCCATACAGCGAGAAGAGATACAAAAGCATAGTCAAGAACAAAAAGTTGCAGTTGTATTGGAAATTGAGAACAAAGCACGCTGAGAAGCTTGCCGATGCAGTACTTGAGGACATACAGATAATCAGATTGTACGCACCTCTTCAGTTATCTTTTTTTGATTCAGAGCAGACTACGATTGGTTGGATACATAGATGGGATGGGCATAAATGGGTTAAGGTAGTCGCAGAAGAAATGAGAGATATTGCAAAAAGAGATGGATTTGACAGTATATCTGATATGTATCATTTCTTCCAGAAGAAGTATGGTAAAAAAATTTTTGGCATGAATTTCATGCTGATAAGGTGGAGAGTGGTATCATGAGTGAAAGGATTAATTTTTTAAGACTTGTGAGAGAGCTTGGACTAAACAGAAATGTAGAGGGGATAAATGCTGTAGAAGAAAGTATTACGGTTGTATTGAGTACTGGCGTGTGGGATATAACTGTAACGGCAAGAAAAGTATCGGAATTAAAGAAAAATTTTTTGATGGAGGTGAGTGAGGAATGAAGAAGGAAACGTTTGATAGAATAGTTGATGAAGAAGCAGATAGATACAGAAAAATGCTTGAAGCAATTTTCGTCAGTAGCCCTGATGAAATCAACAGGGACCTAGTGTTAGAGGTGTATGAAAATGAGAGAACTGATAGGTAAACGGGTATTAATAGTGCAACCACCAGAGAGTACAATATATGAAGTGTTTATATTAAGTGTTAGCCCAAGTGGACGCTATGTAAAACTTGACTTTTCGCCTAACGGTGGTGGTATATCATGGAGAGAAGTAAACAGCATAAAAGTAGTGGAGGTGTTGGAATGAAAACATTTAACGACTATTATAAAATTGCTGAGAAGTTAAGCAAATTGGAAGGCAAAACCATATGTGTTGGCGTAATAAGGCACATTGACACAGGCGAAAGGCTTTTTGAAGGTATGTACATCGCTTACGATAATATTGTGCAGTGTATTGACATAGAGAGAGGTTGTGACCTAATAATGCCACGCAGTAAGGTTTACGAGGAGTTTTACATTGCATACAGCACTGGTGAGGTAATCAAGGCGTATGGTGTTAAATACGCTGGTGGTAAAGATGAAAAGGATAAAGTACAAGTACAAAAGTGACGAGTACGGTGTCTTTGTTCTTTCTATTGCTCATTTATTAATGTTTGCTATATGGTGGTTAGGGTTATAAGGTGGAGGCGATGTGGATGAAGAAGAGAGATGTAGGTATATATGTAAGGAAGGAGTTTGAGAAGTGGATAAAGGATAGGGTGCAGGATGGGACATTTGAAAGTGAGGAGGAAGCGTACAAGGTACTATCATACGTGGCTTGGGGTTTATACACGTGGGCAAAGCAGTTTGGATACAGGCTATTCATAAGGGAAGACGCAAAGCCACTAACACTTGACAAGATTTTTGAGCTTAATGGAGATATATTTGACGACGAGAAATTTGACAAGTATCTGGAAGAACATAAGGATACGATAGCAGCAAAGTTGTTTGGTCGGGCGGTGGGTAATGATGGAGAAAACAATAATAATTAAGCAGTATTCGGATGGGAGATACAAGACCGTGGCCCTAGACGGTTGGATAACTGATGAGCAGAGGCTCACCCAAGCAATCAAAAAGGAAAAGATAGTCAATCGTGGAAGCTTTCTTGTAGCTCATTTGAACGAACGATATCTCTACATAACAGAGTATCCAGAAGGTATTCACAAGTTCCATGGAGAGATTGTTGCGTTGGATGTAGAAGCATTAAAAATATTGTGCAAAACGATGGGTGAAGGAGATTGACTGGTGGAAACATGTATGAGTGGGTGGGGTATACGTGGAATCCTCTGGCGGGGGAATGTCCGCACCAGTGTGAGTACTGTTATGTACCTATGGTGGCAAATAGATATCCTCAACTAAAGGACAAATACAGCGGACCAATACGTATAGACGAGAAAGCGCTTAAACAGAATTTACCAAAGAACAAGATAATCTTTGTTTGCTCCATGAACGATTTGTTTGCCGATGAGGTGCCATACGATGTAATAAACACCATAATTGAGAGAACCAGGGAACTCAGTGAAGGCAGAACATTTCTATTCCAGAGCAAGAACCCAGCGCGTATGGAAGAGTATATTGGGTATTTCCCAAAGGGTTCTATATTGGCAACAACGATTGAAACAAACAGAGATATAATCAAAACCAAAGCCCCAAAACCTGTGGCAAGATACGAGGCGATGGTTAGAATAAGAAGCTGGCTAAGAAGGAGTGGAGCGATATACAAACTTATGGTAAACATAGAACCTATCGTTGATTTTGACATTGAAACGATGATAAAATGGATGCGTGATATCAATCCTGATTCCATCAGCATAGGTGCAGATAGCAAAAATAATAATCTTCCTGAACCAGCCCCGGAGAAGGTTCAACTTCTTGTTGATACGCTCAAACACATATCTGAAGTTCGCATAAAGAAAAATTTGAATAGGTTGTTTGGAGGCGATGGAGATGGAAAATGAAAAAATGATTGAAATAAAGAAGGTAGTGCTGTATTTCTATACGGAGTTTTACAGCGAAACTAAGGACAAGGAAGTTGCCATAGAGTTAACCAAAGAGGCGATGACAACATATAGAACTTTGTTGATACAATCTGAGAGAAAGCATGAGGATTCAATAACTGGTAACCAGTTAAACTTCCTACAATGGAAAAGCGAAGATTTTGAAGCAAACAAGATAATAGCAGAAGCGTTAAGGAAGTATGGGAAGAGAGACATAAGCGAGTTGACTAAAAAAGAAGCATCTGAGATAATATCGCAAATAAAGGGTGATACCCATGGCAAAGCAAAAATATAAGCGGTTGAAAGCTAGCCTGTTGTTTGAGATAACGTTCCCAGAAGAGCTGTGGAAGAGTATGGATATAAACGATAAGAGAAGGCTGATGGACTTAAACAGGCTTGACATACGCTGGAGAGCCGGACCTAAAATGGTTATGGTTTTCCATCTTGGAGACATATTCAAGGTAAGAGAGGTGCTGAGAAAATATGGGTATACTGTATCATACCCAGACAGAACTGAGCTGAAAAGATACGGGTTAACCTATAGCGGAGAATCATTAGATATTAAGACATCTGGAGATGATTTTGTGATTATACAGCATTTCCCGGATGGACGCGTTGAGACGCATATAGTTCCGAAGGATAGGGTTTTCTCAGTATATTACACGATAAAAGATTGGTTTGATGAACACCCTGACAAAGACAAGATGGCAACACCGGTGTTGTGGGAGCTTTTATGCAAGAAGTTTCATGTGTGGAGATTCTTTGATAGAAGTGGCAGATTCCATCCCAATAGCTTCTTTGGGGATAGAAGTGCATACTTTGACCTATTCTACTATCCTGTGAAGGTGCTACAGCATATAGGAAAAATCAAATATTCTGGAAAATATATCTACAGAGTGTGAGGTGGTTATGGTGGAAGAGATGAGAGATAATAGGGCATATGCGTTTGTGGTCTTGTGCGTTGGAGGAGATAGTCTTGGGCAGGTACAGTTCAAAATACCCATAAACAAAATAAGGAACAATGACAAGATATGCAGATACTGCCCAGTAAGGAGAAAGTGCCAGAAGAATAACGGTAAAACCATCAAATTCTACGAGATTGTACAGAAAAATCCAAATATAAAATTGCCAATACATGTATTTAACCAGAGGTGACTTCTATGGAGATAGTGATAGAGGCCAGAGATAAAACATACCTACTATCTGAATTAGAGCGATTTGAAATAGATATGGAACTTGGAATTGTCAGCATAATAGAGGGTGGATTCTGCACCAGATACAAATTAGATGAGGTAAAAATAAAAGTGGTGGAACAGCATGGACTCCCCTGAAACTCTCATAAAAGAATATGAGAATCACAGGAGTGGATGGGGTATAACTGAGCTGATGCTGTGGGTTCGGAGAGCATATAAAGTGTTGAAAGAATGCGAGAAAGACAGTAAACAGCGGAGGCTTTTTTAATGCAATTTAGCAAGGTGCATGCATATTTCAGACCCAAGCGAAGGGTGCATCGCAACTACATACTTCTAAGTATAGCAAATAGAATGCCACCTGGCAAGATGAAAAACTGGTGGATACGCAGGATGGGTGTTGATTTGGGCGAGGATGTGTTCATAAGCCCACAGGTGATTTTAGACCCTGTTTTTCCTGAGTTTATACATATAGGGGACAATGTGTTCTTTGGCTGGAATGCCAGAATTTTCACGCACATTATTACGCCATACACAAAAAACGCATTTAGTAAATTTATGAAGATGAAAGAAGATGGGAAAATAGAAGTGTTGAAAGTCATTCTAAGCAAAGGTGGAAAATATAAGTTAATACTGGCTGCCGGGCATATATGGATAGAAGATGGGGCGTTTATTGGGGGGTTTACTACAGTCAGGGCTGGAGTGAGAATTGGAGAGGGGGCAACCGTAGGTTCTGATAGTTTAGTTACTAAGGATATACCACCATGGTCAATTGCTGTAGGCAAGCCAGCAAAGATAAGGAGTGGTGAAGATGACAGCAGGGGAGACTAAATTCAAGATTGTTTATCATCTATACCGATACGGGCCCAAGAGCCTTAGCGAGTTGGCAAAATCGCTTCATATGCCCAGGCAGAAGGTACATTATAACCTGACACAGCTTATTGAGGAAGGAGTGGTTTTGAAGGCTGAAGATGGAAAATTCACGCTTCAGCCACTATTTACAGAAGAGGCTACGGATTTGTATCTGAAGCTAATTAATTTGATGCTTGATATAGCAGATTACTTGATAATTGATGAGGATGTGGATATAAACAAAGCTCTTGTGAGGAATTTTGAATACTATGTTCTCATAAACTTACCGGAAGTGATATCGCTTCTATCTGAAAAAACGCTATGATTCTGATTTGTTCTCTTCAACTTCTTCGCCGTCTTCAAGGAATTCATCAGGGTTTATTCCAAGCTTCATCATCATGGAATCAATATCTTCTTCCCCCTGCGGTAGCTCAACGGCACATTCTTTCACCCCACCAAGGTAAGCCTCAAGCCTTGTAACAACATCGTCAAGAAGGTCCTTTATTTTTGTTAGTCTACCCTGCTTACCGAATCTCCGCACATCATCTATAATTGTGTACGGCTCATTTGGATTTGGAAGCGTTGTATAATCGGCAAAGAACAAGGGTTCTAGAGGAGACATATACTGACATTTATCATATATTTTAATTGCTGGAACAGGGCAGGATGCAAGCTCCTTTGATTTTTCAAGAACCTTAAGAAGCTCATCATAATATGGCTTGAACTCATAAAGTGCCTTGGGGTCATCTTCAGAAAGATTCTCAATTTTCTCTTTTATTTTTTTGAGTTCGTTGTATATCTCTTCAGCCTCAGAAACACATTTGTCTTCTGCCATAATGGAGTATATGTTTTTGCAGGATATAAGTGTTTCTGTCAAAACTAATTTTTACATTTAAATCACAGAAAATAAAGACGTATTCTTGGTTTGATTGAAAAAGAATTGCCTGAGCTGTAAAAACATTTTTTGACAAAGATTTATATATTGGGCTTTAATAGTGATTTTTGAGGTGAGTAAAAATGGCAGGAAGAGGACAATCTGGAGTTAGAATGTGGAAGAAAGCCGCAATCGTGAAGCCTGTTGAGCCAACCGTGGGTAAGGACGGGTTCAAGCA
>CAZATH010000093.1:0-6241 GCA_964487995.1 uncultured bacterium | reverse complement strand
AGTATGATGCCGTAAAGGTTCGTTATGAGATTGTTTCATCTGATTATTATGTTGAAGATGAAGAAATTGCCTTTGTAGATGTGGTGTTTGGAGAAAGTGATAAATTTCGCATGAAACCTGTTGGTGTTTTAGATTATAAAGTGTGGATTCCTGCCGAAGATGCTGAGAAGGTTAGAAGATATGCATCTAAGATCGTTTTGCGTGTCAGAGAAGATGGCAGTGAAGTACTAAAGGTTAAGCTTCCCTCGAATCTTTCTGAAGCAGATATCAGAGCTATTGTGGAGGGAGTTAGCCTTAGTGCTTATCAGTTTGTGGATTATAAAAGTGAGGGTGTGAAGGAGCCTAAAGAGGTTGTTTTTCTACTTCCTGAAGGGGAAAACTATGAAGATGTCGTAGAGAAAGCATTGATTATGGTAAATGCAACCAATTTTGCTAGAACAATAGCCAATCAACCTGCCAATGTATCAGATCCCGATTGGTTTGAATCTGTTGCCAAAGCCTTGGCTGCTGAATATGGTCTGGATATTGAGGTTTTGCGTGAAGAGGCACTGAAACAGGAAGGATACAACTTGATATTGGCAGTGGGACAGGGGAGTGTTAAAGAATCAAGGATTATTAGGCTCACGTATAAAGTTGGTGTCCCTAAAAAGAAAATTGCCTTTGTAGGCAAGGGGCTAACATTTGATGCCGGTGGTTTAGATTTAAAGCCACCAGCTTCAATGGCTGATATGAAGTTTGACAAGAGTGGTGCAGCCATGGTATTAGGCATCTTGAAGGCGATTGCCGAACTTGAGGTTAAGGATGTAGAAGTGCATGGTATTCTTGCACTTGCAGAGAACATGCCCGATGGAGCATCGTATCGTCCTGGCGATGTCATTCGTGCCAAGAATGGCAAAACAGTAGAGATTACCAATACCGATGCAGAGGGTAGACTTGCACTTGCCTCTGCCCTTCAGTATACTGATAATCTCCGTCCTGATATCACAGTTACCATGGCCACGTTAACAGGTGGAGCTGTAGTGGCATTGGGAACATATACGGCAGCTGTTTTCAGTAATTCAGATGAACTAATGGCTGATGTCTTGCGTGTTATACCTTTAACGGGAGAGAAAATGCATAGAATGCCTCTTGATGAAGACTTACGTGAAAATATGAAGAGTAAAGTTGCAGATATTGTCAATAGTGCTGGTAGAGAAGGTAGTCCTATTACAGCAGCACTATTCTTACAGGAATTTATTCCGTCTGATACCAAATGGCTTCATATTGATATTGCTGGAACCGCAACTACTAAAAAGCATTGGTATTATAATCCACCTGGTTCCACAGGGTTTCCTGTTAGAAGTATGGTTTCACTTGTGGAGTTGATAAGCGGTGAGAAGTAAAGGACTACTTTGGTTATCTTTGTTTACCGCTATTATCCTTCTTCTTGTGTCCTGCGGAGGTAATTCTTCGCAGGACTTTTCACACATATTTTCCCTCAGATGTGATTATGGTGTTCACGAGGAAGGGCCAGAGGCTATAAGGCTTTTTGGTGATCCCTGTGTTTCACCGTGGAATACTCATATTTATCCCCTCATGAATATTGATTTTAAAGAAGTAAGTTATGCCGTAGCTGTATCCACTAGTCAAGCCCAAACTGCAACCTTGCTTGTTTTATCAACACCGGATGGTAAGAGGTGGTCTATTTTAGATGCCAAGAAAGTGATTGTTAAACCCCCTTATTCTACTTTTGATGGTTCTATACAGCTTAGCACGACATTGACAATGGCAAGGGCGATAGAATTTGCCATTGATGGGAAGAGAATTTCTCCTCAGCATCCTAATGGTGTAATGCTTATATACAGTCAGTTTGTGATTCCCCATTACAGACGAAGGGTATGCAACGTAAAAAACAGAGCAATTGGTTCGCTGGTTTCAACCTATCTTTATCGTAAAGTATGGATTCACGATATAGGATGTCAAGTTTATGTAGAAAAGCTCCCTGTGAAAGTTAGGGTGATAAAGGCTCCAGCAACGGCAACAGTATATACATTAACAGAAACTGGTACATTATCTAGGGAGTGGCAAGTTGTCGGAACAATGTCCCTTCCATCTCCGGGAAAGGTGTTTACAGCAACATTTCCGGTAAATGGGGAGGTTCGATTTGTCAAAATAGAAACATCAAAGTTATCTGATTATTCTTGGGTGGTGACATCTAATATAACGTCTGAGAAATAGGGGGTGAGGTTATGCCTGTGATTAAAGTTGAGGGTGGTGGTTGGGAAAGATATGACCGATTAGTATGGAAAGTTGTAGAAAAGGCTGTTTCTCTTTTAGGTGGACCGCGACACCTGATACTGCATCGAAACCTAACATGGCTTCCATCATTGGTAGAAGCTGCGTATGTATGGCTTCTTTATGACCTGGGTAAAAAGACCCAAAAGGAAATAGCTGCTACATTAGGCTTGACTCCTACCACTGTCAGCAAAATATTATCTGCAAGAGTGGAAGATGTCAAAAAGAAAATTGATGAAAAAGCCGACATTGATACTCATGTGGCTGGAGGGTTGGCACGTTGGGCCTACGAGAATCTTAAGAAGGAGGGATGGTTGGATGAATAGTAGCTATATTTATATTAGGAAACTTGTGCTTGATGCTGTATTTATTGCGGCGGCTGTTGTTCTTGCAACGATTTTACATTCTATTGGCGGAAAAGCTGCGGGTTCAATGTGGGTTCCAATGTGGTGGGGAGCATTTCTTGCAGGTATTATATTAGGTCCCATAGATGGGTTGATTGTTGGCTTTTTAACACCTTTCATATCATTCATTACACGGGGTATGCCTCCTTATCCATTTTGGCTGATATTTGCCATTGAAATTGGTGTGTATGGTTTTATGTGGGGAGTGATATATGCTTTGTTTGAAAAAGTTGTCAAAAATAAAATGCTGATAACATATGTTTCTGCCGTGTTGGGGCTAATTTTAGGCAAGCTTGCTGCTGCTTTACTTCTGATGTTTGTTATACCATCTCTTGCACCTAAAATGGCAGAGACCGCTGGTAAGGTATTTGGCATGGTATTTTTCTATTGGACTTTGAAATCTTTACCTGGTATAATGCTTCTTCTCGTGGTTGGCCCTATAGTTGCAAAATATGTATTAGTAGCAGTGGGAGGTAGGTTGAAGGATTGATTGGAGGCTGATTGGTTATGAAAGAAGGAAGAGAAGTTAATATACGGAAATACCTTTCCATGTGTGGTATTGATTCAAGAAGAAAGGTAGAAAAATTGATAAGAGAGGGGAATATACGAATCAATGGCAAGGTGGCAAAACTAAACGATAGGGTAAAGATTGGAATAGACAGGGTAACACTTGGTGGAAGGGTGCTTAAGCCAGAGCCTCCGGTGTATATATTGTTTCACAAGCCCCGAGGTGTTATTACATCTAAAAAAGATGAAAAGGGCAGACTAACCGTTATGGATATGCTTCGGGGTGTTGTAATGGCAAATATCTTTCCTGTTGGAAGATTGGATAGAGATAGTGAAGGACTTTTACTTATTACCAATGATGGGGACTTTGCCGATTTAATGTTACATCCCAGATATGGTAAGGAGAAGGTTTACGAAGTTTATGTTGAAGGTGTTATTACCCCAAGAGACCTTAAGAAAATGCGTGATGGTATTTTTACCGGTGGAGAACTTTTGCGGGTAAAGGAAGTAAAGATATTGAAAAAAGGTATGGGAAAAACCTTGTTGGAAATTACACTTACTGAAGGTAAGAAGAGACATATTAGGCGTATGTTAAAGGCTTTAGGAAAGAAAGTATTAACGCTTAAGCGGATATCGTTTGGGCCCTTTACATTGAAGGGAATTTCCAAACCTGGTTCTTGGAGATTCTTAACAGATAAGGAAATCAAGCAAATTGTAAAGCCGCTGAAAGAAGCATTTTTAAGTCAGGCATCGCAACATAGAAAGAATCATCGCCGTGGGGGGCAAAGAAAATGAAACTTACCATAGTATATGATAACGTGGAGAAAAATGGATTAAAAGCTGATTGGGGGTTTTCGGCTTTTATTGAAACGAATAATGGTAAGAAAATATTGTTTGATGCCGGCGAGAGACCTGAGATACTAAAGTATAATATCGAAAAATTAGGTATTCTCCATACTGGTGATGTTATAGAACATGTAATCATATCCCATGCCCATCATGACCATATAGGAGGTTTATCGTATGTTTTTTCTGCATATGATACTAGAAATATATGGATTCCAGACGATGCTGTGATTCCTGGATTGCCTGATCAGGCTACTGTTTATCGTGGTCGAGAAGGTTGGGTTGAAGAGGGGGTATATCTTCTTAAAAATTTACCCTCAAGGGCAATGCTTGAGCAGTCTTTGCTTCTTATCGGTAAACATAAGGTGCTTCTTGTGGGATGTAATCATCCGGGATTGTATGCAGTTTTGGAACAGGTAAAAAATAGAATGGGTGATTACCCTGATTGGGTTATCGGTGGGCTTCATCTGTATAGAATGCCAGGACATGTTATAGAGAAAATGTGGAATGATTTACGCTATAAGCTTAAAAAAGTGGCTCCTCTTCATTGTAGTGGTGATAGGGCACGAAGAAGGCTATCTCTGGATTGGAAAGAAGGATATCTTCCTGTTGGCTTGGGAGATAGTGTAGAAATATAAAGTGGGAGGAACTCCTCCCACTTTATTGATTTATTACCTCTGGATTGACGATATTTGTAGGTATTTTTCCCGTTAAAACGTCTATGATGCTTTGTGCTGCCATCTGTGCCATTTTATTTCTGGTTTCAACAGAAGCGCTACCAATATGTGGGGTCAGTACTACATTTTCCAGTTTAATAAGCTCAGGATGTATGTTAGGCTCATTTTCAAACACGTCTAAGCCTGCTCCCTTGATCTCACCATTTTTGAGTGCCCATACCAATGCCTCTTCGTCTATGATAGGACCACGGGCTATATTAATGATATATGCACTATTTTTCATTAATCTAAATGCTTCTCTATTTATGAGGTGTTTGTTTTCGTGGGTGAGTTTAGCGCAGATAATAACAAAATCGCTCTCTTTGAGTAATGTTGTGAGATCTACCTGTTTAGCGTTAAGCTGTTTTTCTGTGGTTTCATCTGCTCTTATTGGATCAAAATATAACACTTTCATATCAAAGCCTTTTGCTCTCTTTGCTATGGTTTTTCCTATTCTGCCAAATCCTATGATACCTAATGTTTTTCCGTAAACATCTGAACCAAGAAGCAATGTTGGCCCCCAGGTTTTCCACTTGCCACTTCTAGCATATTTGTCTGCTTCCACTACACGTCGTGCTGTTGCCATCAGTAGTGTCCACCCGAAATCGGCTGTGGTATCTGTCAAGACTCCTGGTGTATTGGTTACCACAACTTTCCTGCGTGTTGCTTCTTTCACATCAATATTGTCATATCCAACAGCGTAATTTGCAACTACTTTAAGATTCTCACCTGCAGCATCAAATACTTCGGCATCTATCTTATCTGTCAATAAGCTTAGAATGGCATCAGCCCCTTTGACTTTTTCCAATAGTTTTTCCCTATGTGGTGGAAGTTCTCCAGGATGGATATATATATTCCATCCTTGTTTTTCTAGCATTTTTATGCCAATTTCTGGTATTCTGCGTGTAATGTATATGTACATTTTTTTATACCTCCTTTCAGATAATTTCACCCATATGATATCATTAAAGTGAAAAATAGGAGGTGATATTAAACTTGAATATTGTAGTGGCTTTTAATGCCTTTAAGGGGAGTATGTCTCCAATACAAGCAGGAAAATCTTTTATTAAAGGATGGAAGATGAGGAGAATGGAAGATAAAATTATACATTTTCCTGTTGCCGACGGAGGAGATGGAACTTTAGAAGTATGGAAATATCATTTTGGTGGGCAAATTGAGTATATAGAGGCATTTGATCCATTGATGAGACCCGTTAAAGTGCCTGTAATCTTTAGAGAAAATACAGCTATGTTTGCCATGTCTGATGTTTCAGGACTTGCGTTGTTAGAGCCAGCAGAGAGAAATGCACGTGTAACAACAACCTATGGCATGGGCAAGGTGATAAAAGAAATTATTGAAAGAGATATAAAAAATATTGTTATAAGTGTAGGGGGAAGTGCAACGGTGGATGGAGGTATTGGTCTTCTAATGGCACTTTCAGAAAACTTAATTAAGTTTAAAAGAAGTGTTTCGTCGTATACAGGCGATATGCTT
>CAZATH010000092.1:0-6255 GCA_964487995.1 uncultured bacterium | reverse complement strand
TCACTGTAACATTATTGCCATTATATCTGAGTACTTTTTTCCAATAAAGAAGTCTTCCATAAGAGGCATCAATTATGTAATCACTCATTCTAAATTGATGATATAGTATGTTCCATGCTAAACCACGTCGTATATAATCCACAAAACTAATTCTTAACTTACCAACTATACCAGTCAACCAAAAATAAGGATACAATTCCCACATATCATAAACAACACTTATATTTCTTTTCCTAGCCTCTGAAAACAATTTTAATGGTAAAAGATAGGTAGGTGAGTTATGTATGTAAAGAATATCAAGACGATGGGAAAGCAAGGCTCCAATTGTTTCCAAATCAAATTTATATCTACTGATACCTTTATAGCCTTTTTTCTTTATAGGTATAAACTTGATATTTGTATTACTTTCTTTCAATTGTTTTTCTATCTCTTCTTTTTTTTCATCATAGCGATATACATACACAACATTGTATTTTGATGCTATGGTTTTAACAGTACGCCAGACCCTTTTATCATCTACAACATGATCATATCCTAATATACCTACTAGCATGTTTAATAATCACTCCTTTATCCTCCATATACACTCTCCAAAAATCTTTTATATCTCTGCTCCTTAGTTTTATTCCACACAAAATACCCTTGATATTTTCTGATATTACTTAAAAAGTTGTTGTATTTAGACATAAACATATCAAAATCTTTGTCAGAAACACGATCACCATAAACCAAACCTACACCATATTTGTTTACAAACTCTGCCATGGCTATATTACTTTCGTGAACTAAAACAGGTGTTCCGGCTCCCAGGGTGTCAAATAGTTTATTGGGAAGTGTCCAAATTTCATTAATATTAGGAGAATATCCTGGCAACACCGTAGTAACAATAAAACCATAACATTTACTCAAAGAGACCATATACTCATCATATGGCAAAAATTGATATTGCCTTCCAGATATGTCGTGGTAGGTGGCACCACCATATACATCAAAGGCAAAGCCATGTTTTTCCCATACATGAACAATTTCTTTTATCATAAACAGACTCATTTTTCTCGTTGCACCAAAACAAATGGCTTTTCTTCTCTCTGAAACAGGCAATGGATTTATGGTTGTAGCAGCCAAATTGGGTATATAAAATGTCTTATTTCTAACATTAGGCAAAATCTTATTGGCAGGAAACATGTCTCTCGGTACCGTTGCCACGATACCATCACTTACATCAAGCATTTTTAAATATATAGGTAAAAAAGCCCACTCTTTAAGTTTTCCTAAAACATAACTGGGTATACTATACAAAACACCGGCAGGATAATACTCAAAGGTCTCAAATACTACTTTACGGGCATGCTTAAAAGGATATAGAGGATAAAATCTTAAAAAATCAAGCAGATAAACACCATTGCTCTTGCCATACCTATTAAAGATATCTTTTACTTCTCTCTCAAAATCTATACGATGCTTTCCCTTAAGTTTACTCTTATCAAGTTTAACAGGTAATGGAACTACATTAGATGGCAAATCAAAAGGTATATCATCGCTATAGTCAGCATACTGGTAATAGACGATATCAAACAGTTCACTAAGCACTTTGACAGCTCTCAGATATCTCTTATGATACCCCGGTTTTGTGCCCCCCAAAACAAATACACTACCCATGTAAATGCCTCCTTATTTCTTTCCAGATTCTATAACTACTAAAACCATCTTGATACGCATATGCTAGTTTTGTTAACCTTTCTCTTTTTCTCTGCCATATATCATCTTGCATAACACTTAAAATGTTATCTGCTAACTGATACCACGTGTTTGCCTTGGGACCTGGTGTAAATTTGTCGTATGGATATCGCAATGTATTCAAATTAATTTTTCCTATATCATAAGGGAAAAAGATAACTGGTCTATTGGTAAGCAAAAAGTCAAAATACACAGAAGAGTAATCGGTAATCAATATATCTGAAATCTTAAGGAGTGGCTGTATATCAGCTTTACCATCATAAACAAGTATATGAGAATAATTAGAGTCAAGTCCCTCGGTATTCTTGGCCTCCCACGGATGCAGTTTTATAACCCACAATATGTTATGCCTCTTTGCAAAACGATTCATTTCTTTAAGGGATAAAACCCCAATATTAAAGGCATTAGTAAAATCTTTCCTGTAGGTAGGGGCATAGAGAATAATTTTTATACCATTTTTTCTAGCTTGGATTATTTTATCTAAAGAGTTTTTATCTGCTCCCACATATACTAAATCTTTCGGTATATTATTATGCTCAAAGAGAATATCATTGCGGGGATATCCCAAGGAAAGATACCGGCGGGCAAAGAAACATGGATAAAACCACGTTCTTGTATAAAATTCAGAAGTTGAAATAAACAACTCATAGGGATACCATCGTCCCTCTACAAAACCTACCAGATATAAAAACCTACCCCACCATCCCTTTTGGCGATAATAGCACCTTTCTAGTGGTTTTAATCCTATACCGTGCCAAAGTTGGACGGTAAAAGCTCCCCGTGTAAGCTCTCCCCTACCATCAAATAGCCAATCGGTTCTGTCTGCTATGACAACAGAAGCTTTACGCAGTAACCTTTCTGCCTTTTTCTTCTCTTCATGCCAAAATACAACCTTACTACCAACAATGCTCTTTAATTCTCTGGTGGTTTCTGTATTCTCCATTGTTATGAGATATACATTTTCCCCTTTACCATATAAGTATGAGAAAAAATACTTGGTATTATCATAAAAACCACTACCGTGAACAGACACAACAACCCATAGGTCTTCTCTATGAGACAAAAGACCTTGATACAAACTGACAGGTTTCTTTATAATATTTAACAATCTATTAAATATATTTCCATACAAAAAGCATCACTCTTTCGTAAGTTTATAATAATTATATACTCTAAAAGATACAAGGAGGTATACAATATGCTCATAAGAAGCCGGGTTCCACTCAGAATTTCGTTTGCCGGTGGTGGCACTGACGTATCACCTTATACTGATACTCACGGTGGTGCTGTATTAAATACTACCATCTCTAGATTTGCCACAGTGTCTCTTAAACCGCGTAAAGACTCTAAGATTATCGTTAAATCTATTGACTTTGACAAAACTGTCCACTATGATATGACCGAAAGCTTTTCCCTTCAGGGACAATTTGCCCTTATTGAGGGTGTAATCGATCACTTTAAAAAACACTTTCACTTTCCAAGCGGATTTGAAATTACTGTCCAAAATGATGCCCCTCCCGGCAGTGGACTAGGCTCATCTTCTGCTGTTTCTGTTGCACTTATCGGTGCTTTGATGGAATTTGTTGGCACCAATTTCACACCTTATGAGATTGCCGAATTATCATATAAGATTGAAAGAACTGATGTGGGTATTAAAGGCGGAAGACAAGACCAATATGCCGCTGCATTTGGCGGTTTTAATTTCATTGAGTTTACTGCAGACTATACCCTTGTTCAACCACTAAGACTGAAAACAGATATTATCTTGGAACTTGAACATCGTCTTGTTATTGCATATATAGGTGGTAGCCATAATTCCTCAGAGATTTTAGAACGTCAGATCAATAAGGCTAAAAAGGGGCAGAATATAGAAGCCCTCAATAAACAAAAAGAGCTTGCCTATGCTATGAAACATGCCCTTCTTATTGGAGACTTAGACAAGATGGGTGAGCTTATGGACAAGGCATGGCAAGTAAAAAAACAGATGGCTGAGGGAATTTCCAACAATACTATCGATAATATCTATAATGAAGCTAAAAAAGCTGGTGCTATAGGTGGTAAGATATCCGGTGCCGGTGGCGGCGGTTTTATGTTTTTCCTTACTCATCCTGAAAAACGATACAATGTTATGGATGCTATCAAACATTTAGGAGCACAACCAATTAGTTATACATTTTATGAGGAGGGGCTGCAGACATGGAGAGTAAGATAGAAAGTGCCATAGCACAATCAATAAAAACTAAACAGTTATTGTTAGAAGACGAGAATTTAATAAGCAAAATAGCATTGGCTTCATCGAAAATTATCCAAACTATTCAAAAAGGTGGAAAGGTCTTGATTGCCGGCAACGGCGGTAGTGCCGCAGATAGCCAGCATTTTGCCGCTGAACTTGTTGGCAAGTTTTACAGAATAAGAAAGGCTCTTCCCGCTATTGCCTTATCTACCAATACATCTATTCTCACTGCCGTCGGTAATGATGTCGGTTTTGATGTTATCTTTGCCAGACAACTGGAAGCTTTAGGGGGAAAAGGTGATGTCTTTATTGGCATTTCAACAAGTGGGAACTCTGCCAATATTGTAAATGCTGTAGAAAAAGCCAAGGAACTTGGCCTGTTTACCATAGCCTTAACAGGAAAAAGTGGTGGAAAACTAATAGATTTAGCCGATATTACCATCAATGTGCCCTCTTCCGATACACCAAGAATTCAGGAAAGTCATATATTAATACTTCATATTATCGCTCAGCTCGTGGAGGATGCACTATGCACATCTTGATGCTTGCTACTCGAAATATATATCCCATAGATGCAGGTTTCAAGAAAAGAATATATCATAGTGGTCTTGCTTTGTCCAAAAAGCACCGTGTAGATCTACTTATTCTTGACAGTTGGAAAGGCAGTAGTTCTTATCCATTTTCAGATATATTTGAATTCCCAATGAAAGGTGAAGACAGGATAAAGGGAATACTAAGCACATATCTTCTTGGACATCCTTTACAATCCGGCTATTTCTTCAACCCCAAGGCTCTTACATTTATCAAAGAAACACAAAAACACTATGATATGATATGGATACATCATATAAGATTTTCACCTTACATCCCCCATATAAAAAAGCCATTTGTTATTGATTTTCACGATTCTATAGCACTACACTATCTCCAAAGTATGAAATACGTTCAGTCGTCAGTGTGGAAATTTATATACAAAACAGAGTACCCAAGATTGAAACGACTAGAAGTACTTCTCTCGAAAAAAGCCTATAAATCTATTACAGTATCACACATTGACAGCGAATTTATTTACCACAATGGCGGGGTGTATCCCACACCTATACCCATGGGGATTAACCCAAAAGCATTAGAAGAACCATTTCACCAAAGCAGAGAAAATATCATTACATTTATAGGGAAATTATCATACCTTCCCAATAAAGAAGGCTTACTATGGTATATTCGTAATATTCATTACAGAGTATTCAAAAAATATCAAACCAAGCTTGTTATCATAGGTAGTGGTAAAGAACACATAGAAAACGAAATTTCAAATTTCAGTGGCATAGAACTTGCCGGCTTTGTTGACAATCCCTATAACATCATGGCTAAGGCAAGGCTAAATATCGCACCGGTATTTATCGGTGCAGGTATACAGAACAAAATACTCGAAGGTCTTGCCGTTGGTACACCAACAATTACAACACCATTGGGAGCACGCCCTATACATCCAAAACTCAGAAAATATTTATTTATAGGAGAGAACATCTCAGAATGGTTAAATATAATTGACAGGATAATACAAGCGGACCACTGGGACAAAGGACAAACAACTAAAAAACTAATGAAGCAATATTATTCATGGGAAAAAATACACCATCAAATGGTACAAATAATAACATGAAAAAACAAAGCACGGTTAGGGGAGCAGTTTACATTACAATTGGGAGAATACTCAGTAAACTTATTGGCATTTTTAGAGAGCGGTTGTTTGCCGTATACTTCGGTACATCATATGTTATAGATGTATTTAAACTGCTGGTATCCATTACAGGTTTGATATCCACTGCTGTTATATCGCCTATTGTCAGGTATGCTTCACCTAACATTACAGAGGCATACAGCAATGAAGATTACAATCATATTAGGCACAACATTCATGTTATACTGTTACTGGCAGGCACCGTTTCTATTTTAGCTTCGGGTATTATTACACTTTTCCCTTCATACGTAATAAAAATATTCTTACCCTATCTGGTATCATCTCCTCAGAAGATGCAGGTAGCAACCACCATGACGATGGTCATGGGTATTATGGCACTGATATACTCTCTGATTGCAATCTTTGAAAACATCCTTATCGCCATACACATATACACACATCTCGGTATCAAAGATCCACTGATAAACACGATATGGACAACGATAGTGGCCATTTTGCCATATCCTATATTCATTGTATGGGGACGTCTCATTGGAGCAACCATATACCTTCTGCTTGTGCTATATCTTCTCTACAAAGCATT
>CAZATH010000091.1:0-6311 GCA_964487995.1 uncultured bacterium | reverse complement strand
GGGAGAAAAGTAGGCAGCATGGCAATATACAATATACTTAAAAATGCCTATAATAGATACCAGTTTGTCTCACTTGCCATCAAGGGAAGGGGAGCTATATACATAAAGAATCTTAGGAAAATCAACACTACTATTTCTCCTAAACTAACCAATACACTAACCATACTATTAGCAGGGGGAATGCTACTTTGGTTAATATAAAAGACCTATGGGCTGGATATGACCACACACCTATATTAAAGGGAATATCTCTAGATATAAAGCAAGGAGATATCGTGGGTATATTAGGACCAAACGGTTCTGGGAAAACAACATTGGCATTAACACTACTGGGTTTTACCAATATCATCAAAGGTTATATCACCATAGATGAAAAACCCTTTTCTACTAAATTGGGAACCAAATATATATCACTACTGATGCAAGTTCCCGACAACATGCTATTTGCAAGGACGGTATACGAGGAAGTAGCATTAGCACCATACAAAAACCATATAAGGGGAGAAAAGCTAAAAGAAACCGTAAAAACTCTACTAAGAGAAGTAGGCATGCTTCATAAAATAGATAGCCCCATACATAGCCTAAGCTATGGAGAAAAGAAAAAAGTTGCCATGGCGGTGCTAATGTCTATGAACAAACCATATATCATTCTAGATGAGCCATTTGCAGGTTTGGACTTGTCAGGCAGAAAAGATATGGAGAGAATTATAAAAAAGATGAAATCAAACGGTAAGGGTATCATGCTCATCTCACACGATGTATACTCCCTTACACTGGCAGACAAAGTATTTGTACTTCACGATGGCACTATCGTGAAATCATTTTTCAAAGAAGAGTTTAAAAATATTCTTCCCGAACTTCCCCAGTGGAATTTATGGGTAGCTGGACGGGAATTATAACCCCTATGCCTCTTCTCAAACAATTTATTCTTCTGATAAAATACCTAAAAAACAAAGGGGGAATACATAATGTTTATTATTGGCATAGGGGGAGGCACAGGCTCTGGCAAAACCACCGTGGCAAAGAAAATAGCACAGCGGGTAGGTGGAAATGTATGTCAAATACTACCCATGGATAACTATTATAGAGATATGAGCCACGTACCACTGGAACAGCGCAAAACTTATAACTATGACCACCCTGACATGATAGAGCATACACTAATTGTCAAGCATCTAGCAGAACTAAAAGAGGGAAAAACCATACACATACCCGACTACGACTTTAAAATATACACCAGAACTTCACATTCCATACCGCTTAATCCATCACCTGTGATTATCGTGGAAGGAATATTTGCCCTTTACTATCCCGAACTCAGGAATCTATATAACCTTGCTATATATGTAGACACAGAAAACGATGTAAGATTCATAAGAAGACTTCAAAGGGATGTCAAGGAGCGTGGAAGAACATTAGATTCTGTTATAGAACAATATCTTGGCACCGTCAAACCCATGCATGATGCATATGTTGAACCCACTAAGAAATATGCCGATATCATAATACCTAAGGGAGGATACAATGATAAAGCCATTGAAGTGGTGGTTGAGTATATTACACAAAGGTTAAAAAAACAATAGAAACAAATTTGCAAAGCCTACAAGGAGGTAGAAGTAATGAAAAACACTCTATCTATTTTAACAATTCTAATATTAACTCTATCTTTTATTGTTCCACCTACCATCGCCTCAACAGACACATCCCTAAGTGGAACATTCTCACTGGATATCCCGGTCCCTTCAATGCAATATATGGATCTACATTTAAAGGCAAAGTGGAAGTTATATACCGATAATGAATGCAATTTGCATGTTAATATTAACTTAGATGGAACTAAAGCATGGGAAAAGATTTTAACAACAGGTGATAACTATCCTCAAGAACCAGAAAACAAAGAGATATCCTTTACGATTACCCCTTCTCAAGCAGAGTACTTATACGGAGATATATTCAAATACAAGATATTACACGCATTTCCCAGTCATCCAGCAAGATTTATCGACGAAAAAAACCGTAAATCTATGGAAATATTCGATGCACTAGGTTTTAGCGACGTTTATTTTATGATAAAAATGCCATCAATACCTGTAGAAGATAGGCAATCTATGTGTGATCTAGCACGCAATATCACCAAAGACGATGTCTATATTAAGGCAACTACCTTTGTATTACAATCAAACTACGACATAGACAGAATTATACCCTTTGGTAATGCCTATATACGGGGACTTCAAGTTTTAATCACCTACCTTCTTACAAATAATGGAAATAGAGCATACATTTCAAATATATGGGAAATACCTTATGGAAAAGTTGTAGCAGAGGGAAAATTTAAAGAAGGTGATTTCCAACTAATCAAATGGGAAACATCTTTTCTGAGATTAAACCCCAATATCAGCATCGTACCAAATTCAGGAGGGATAACCCCATGGGGTGATATTGAAACTTCCATCCCTGTATATCAACCTATATTTCCGGTAGGACATCCCTTTGTGGTAGATTCAAACACTGCTGTTATACCATTTGGCACTGTAAGAGCAGATACATGGCAGGTACTGTGGAAAACTCATCTTCAGTTTACAGGTAGTTATACTTATACAGAGGAATACACATTCAATACCAAAGTTCCCATGTTTACAGCAGATAGTGTCAATAAATTCATCGATTACATTATGATGCACCCTGACCAAAGGGGAGCTATACCTGTAGAAGAAAAAAACAACTATACCCAAACTGCATATTCACACATCACCAATAGTGATATTATAAATGCCGCAAAAGAAGTAGAAGCAGATTACAATAACTACTCTATATCAAAGCCATACCTATATATGCTAAAGCCTATTATCCCAGATGGCTACTATACCATTGGTATTTATCTTGATAAACTCCCTATTCCTTACTATCAAGACACATATCAAGAAGGCTCTCCTTACATAATGGAACAATATCCCGCCGGATACATAGGTATTGTAGGAAACATGAAAATGGCAAGTGATTGGGAAACATACAACATCACATCCGC
Organism: uncultured bacterium; assembly: GCA_964487995.1. Lineage (GTDB taxonomy): Bacteria > Coprothermobacterota > Coprothermobacteria > Coprothermobacterales > JAADFF01 > JAADFF01. The sequence continues at coordinate 3,283 of CAZATH010000091.1, read as the reverse complement.
TGTTATGAACAGTGATAACCCTTTAGAAAAACAAGCCCAACTTATAAAGCAATCACTTGCTAAAAGTGGTATATACTTAGGTTTTTCAGGCTTACTCTGGAAACACATATCACCTAAGGCTATATCTCTACTACTTTTTACCCAAGACAAACTCTTTGGCGGTTTTGATGCCCCACTTAAAGATGGTTATACTCCTATTGGACCCAATATATCTGTAAAAAAACAATGGCTTGCAAACTATATATATCATCAGCTTGAAAAGGATGGTCAAATTACCGAGATACCAGGAACTTCTTTGCTAATAATAACACCCAACGGCTCCTTTGGATACTCAGGCATACACATGGGCTCACCGGTTTCCTATGATATTAGCGGGGGTGACAAGCCAGAAATCATTGCAAATGTATTAAACCTTGATTACATTAAACAAGGAGCTAATATTACCATTTCACTACCCAACAGACATACCTATACCTTTAACCAGGATGATATCATCAGCATCTCTACACTGGGATATCAGAAGATATATCATGATCAAGATATAACCATCTATTCTCTGATTGCAGATGATACCCCTATATTTACCCACGGCATATCTCTAAACCTCAAAGGAAATAAACTACACATAGACAAAGCACCCAATAATGCCAAACTATGGATATAACAAAATGGAAAACTAATAAAAACTGAAAACATCAATCATACAGATATAGACCTTCCCTACGGAGATATTACAATAAAAGTTGGCACTGAAGAACAATATGCATCAACATTTAAGCTAACTGTTTTGCCACCTATCAATATCCCAAAACCAAAGCTCAAACCTCTACCATCCTTTTACTATGAAGATAGTATACCTATCACGGTAATATCCTCTACAACCACCCGTGGAACAATGTATATATATGCAAATTCTAATAAATACACTGCTCAATACATCTCAAACAATATCTACAAAGCCAATGTCAAACTTACTCCAGGTGATAATGAAATTAAAGCAAGACTATGTCTCAAGATGAAGGGCTCAACATTCTGTTCCGATTATTCCGATAGCTATGTTGTTACGTTTAAAGATCAAAATCCACCTGCACCACTCATTACAACTGCAACCACACAGACACACAAAGCTTCTGTCAACATCACCGTTAAACCGCAGGCAGAATGGGTAAAACTGTTTGTCCTAAATAACGATAACATTATTTACTCTGCCACCGTTCCTATCGGCATGCCACCAACAACATTAAATATCAACTTACAAATAGGAAGTAATACAATATCAGCATACGTAGAAACCCTAAATACCCACAAAAAGTCAGATATTACCACCATTACTATAATCAAAAAAGAAGATAAACCTAACATTACTCCTGTTCATCTTGAGCTATGGTTAGGTAAACCATATTACATCAAAAACGGAGTAAAATCACCAATGGATGTCGCTCCTTTTGTTGTACCCCCTGGCAGAACCGTAGTACCCCTGAGAATTATCGGAGAAGCATTAGGTTTCAAAGTAGAATGGGATAATACAAATAGAGAAGCAATAATCAGCGGTATCAATCCCCAAGGATGTAATGTAGAAGTGCATTTTTCATTTGATAAAAAACTTTCCGAAGGATGGAAAGAAGCATATGATAAAAAAGTATTTACTGGTTCTCCCTACATCAGAGTATACACCACTCAGATATATTCAAAAGCATCATGTAATATCCCATCGGTAATAAACCTTCACAACTTTGACGAAACCGACTATGGAGCACCTATTATCTACAAAGGAAGAACCTTTGTCCCTCTCCGTATAATATCTGAACTTATGGGAGCCAAAGTAATTTGGGATGGTAAAGAGAAAAAAATTATAATAGACTATCAAAACTAAAAAAGGGAGGGGATATCCCCTCCCTTTCTACTCAACAGCAACTAAGAAAGCCCTATCCACCCTAAACTGATCACCCTCGAAATCGTAATCAAGAAAGTGTCTACAGATAAAGTATCCCTTATTAAATACATACCACTCAATATATACAACATCATCGATGTTAGAAATTTGAAGGGGAAAGGCACCAAACATCGGATCAGGATTTGAATAAATATCTTTAACCACATGGGGTGACGTGGCATTAGCCATTTTAACTGGTTTCATATCTTCTAAATCTTCCCCCATGTTTATCATAGATTCCATAAAAAATCGTGAATCACCAACAGCCTGAAGAAGTTTTAATTGATACCGTTCAAGAAGAGATGGATTGGTATATATGTCTATTTTTTCAAAATCAGAATACACAAAATATTGTTTAACTTCATCCTCTCCATCAAAAGAAATATCGTATAAAATTTCCTCCATCTTATCACTCAGTTTATCATATTTATAACCTACGATAGATATTCCACCAAAAGAAATTCTATGCCATGAAAGGCTTTTAATAATACCATTATACTGAGAGTAAAAAGCACTAATAGTATCAATCGTCAATGAATAACGCTCATTCAATAACTTGGCAATCTGTCGACTGGACATGATCTCACCTCCTTTCACTATAACTACTATCCTTGAGAAGCATTATCGTTAAACATTTACCTATATTTCTAAAGTAAGAATTCACGCTAAACCTATCGTGGGAGATATGATAAAATCCCCACAACCTCATCCTTGTATAATAACATTATCTCTATATTAATATCATTTTAGAAAATATTAATACCATAGAGTTTACATCCCCGATGGGTAGGCTGAAAACAAAAAAAGTTATTATCTGTACCATGTTTATGTTTGGTTGATTATCTTGCGCTGTTTGACGTCATAATAAATGACATTTTTCTTTTCGTCTTGTAACTCCACAATGCCATCTTTAATGTTTACACCTACATAATCTCTATCTTCGATATTAGCCAATATTAACATACCCATTTCCTCACTGTTAAAATCCATCGTGATATGTACTTTCACAGCACCATACTCTGCAAATAACTCAACATTCAAACTTGAATAATATAGCAAGGAAAACATATCTGGTTTTCCGAGTAAATCCAACAAATGTGCCAATAAAATATTGATACCACTGGTTATTTTTGCGCATTCTACCAACATCGTATATCACCTCTTTCGCCATATCAATGTTTTATGTTTACCAATCAAACTTTTTCTTAACTGTGTGGGAGGCATCAATTTCCACCTTCTTTATTACGTTTACATACCCAATTGGTGGGCTGAAAACGTGTTTGACACGAGTTCATATAGGGAAAAGATAGCGTTTACATCCCCGATGGGTAGGCTGAAAACTGGACATCA
>CAZATH010000090.1:4100-6347 GCA_964487995.1 uncultured bacterium | reverse complement strand
AAACCTTTACCAAAGCAGGCCGCAGTAAAAAATCCCCCATCTTATAACCGGGTCTTACCACGACAGCTACTTTCCCGCTACTTCCCTTCCCATCCTCTACAGCAACAACTTGATGTTCCATAGGATTAAAAGCAACATCTACTTTGTCAATGATCTCTATTCCATGCTGGTTTAGAACAGAAACCAATTTTTCCCATAACATTTTCCACGAATTATCATGAAGAGCTCCTTGCCATATATCATCAAGGATAGGAAGGAGATCCCCCATAAATTTCTCCAGAGCAGCCCTTTCCAAATGCTCTATTTTCCTTTTATAGGTATGATGAATTGTATCTAACTCGTTTTTTAGATACCCAATCTGTAAATTAAGTTTTTTTATCGTTTCATCTTGATAATCTTCCCATATTCCCTCAATGCTTACCTTACCCATAAATACGCACTCACCTCCAACCATCTATATAAATATACTACTTATTGCTACAATTTTTATAGAGGTTATAAAGAGAAGAGGTGTAGGTTATGGCAGATATCATTATAAAAGAGGAAATCATAGCGGTAGCCAATAGATTATATGAAAAAAATCTCAATGGGGGTTATGGTGGCAACCTCTCTATAAGAGAAGGGAAAATCATATATATTACAAGAGGTGGCATACCTAAAGTAAACCTATCTGAAAAAGATATTGCTCTACTTGATATAGAAGGAAACATTCTTGAAGGCAAACCATCTTCAGAATACAAAATGCACTTATATATCTATCAACAAGCCCCTCACGTCAAAGCAATTGTTCATGCACATCCCCCCTATACAATGGGCTTCTCCATAGGTCCTACTCAAATTCCTACTAACATCTTTCCCGAGACATCTTTACTAATCGGAGAAATAAATATTGCCAAATTTTTTCCATCTGGGAGTATAGAGCTAGCCCAGGAAGTATCACAGCACTTCAAGAACGGAGCCGTTGCCGTATTAATGGAAAAACATGGAATCACAATAGCATCACAAACAAATCTGTGGGATGCCTATTACAAACTTGAGGCAATAGAACATGTAGCTATAGCTGCCATTACCCATAAAATAATAAAGGAGGCGATAAAGTGAAGATAGATAAGATCACTGCTGTTGCCAATCTGAAGGAAGGTATGGAAAATGTAATACTCCTGGTTTACGTCTCTCAAGCATATACCTTTTCTTCTAAAAAGGGAGAACGATTTTCCAGATTAATACTTAACGACCAATCTGGAAGTATCAATGGATTTTTAAAATCACCAATTCCCCCAAAAAACGGAGCCATCATCCGCGTAAGAGGTAATGTTGGCAATTACAATGGTAGTAAGACATTTTATCTTACAGAAATTTTAAACACATATACCGTTGAAGAACTACCCCCTGAAGCTAAGGAACATCTTTTTCCATCACTTACCAGTGAAGAGCTTAAAAACATAGAAAACGATCTGCGTATGCTCATCGATAGAACCTCAGATAATGAAATAAAACGTTTCCTAAAAGCAGTCTTTTTTGGTGAAAATCTTCCCGAGCATTTAAAAAATATACTAGGCAGAATATGGTATTACCCTGCGGCATCCAAGATACACCATGCTAGAATTGGTGGACTGATACAACACTCGGTAAAAGCTGGAAAACTAGTAGAGAAAATAGCAGCAGAATATAAAGATATTGTTATCAGAGATATTGCGGTAGCGGGAGCCCTAATACATGATATTGGAAAGATACTAGAGCAAAAGGAAATACCTGGAACAGGTTGGACAGAAGAAGGGGAATTATTAGGACATATAGCTATGGGATACGAGCTTCTTATTCAAATAACTCAATATGTGCCCATGTCTAATGAAAAACTAATTGCCTTAAAACACATCATACTTTCTCACCACGGAGAAAGGGAAAAAGGTTCTCCCGTCGTTCCTCTTACCCCTGAAGCCTTGATTGTCCACACCATCGAAGATCTAGAATCTCATATGGACAGTATCATTGGCAGTGCACCTGACAGTCCGGGACGGGGCCAAACCCAGAATGCATTCAGTAAAAGGGTATTTTACTATCATTTAGGGAGGGATTAAATATGAAAATTCAATTCTTAGGAGCTACTGGAGAAGTAACAGGTTCCTGTTATCTTGTTCACGATACCAACATTCAGTTTTTAGTGGATTGTGGTATGTTTCAAGGACATTCGGAGCATAAAAACAACGCCCCTTTTCCATTTGATCCAGCAGAAATACCTTTTGTTAT
>CAZATH010000090.1:0-4090 GCA_964487995.1 uncultured bacterium | reverse complement strand
CTAGACCACGCTGGAAGATTACCACTTTTGGTAAAAAGGGGATTTAAGGGAAAAATCATAACAACTCCCCAAACCGCAGAGCTTCTCAGAATTATGCTTCTAGATGCAGCTCATGTTCAAGAAGAAGAAATTAAAAGAATAAATAAAAAGAGAGTTAGGCAAGGGCTTCCGGAGATACAACCTGTGTATACCAAGGAAGATGTAGAAAAGGTCTTTCCTCTTGTGGTCCCCATATCATACGACAATCGCTACTCACTAAATGAACATGTAGAAATACGGTTTAGAGATGCCGGCCATATATTAGGAGCTGCAAGTGTAGAAATATGGGACCACATGGACAATGAGAAAATCGTCTTTTCAGGTGATCTTGGACAAATCCCCAATGAAGTGCTTCATGATCCCACACTGATAGAAAATTCCAATTATGTAGTAATGGAAACTACTTATGGTGGTAGAAAACATAAAGATCTCACGGAAACCCGGCGTGAATTCAAAGAGGCAATTATCAATGGTATTAAATCAGGAGGAAATATTCTTATCCCCTCGTTTGCCGTTGAGAGAACACAAAGAATACTATATGAACTGAGATTGTTATGGGAAAACGGAGATCTGCCTAAAGATGTACCTGTATATTTAGACAGCCCACTTGCAAGCAAGGCAACAGAGATATATAACGAATACAAGGCTTCATATAAACCTCATATTCAGAAATATTTCCTTGATGGTGATTCACCTTTTCACATTCCCAACCTAAGGGTAGTAGAAAGTGCTGTCGAATCTAAAAAGCTAAACGGTGTATCAGGCGCAATCATCATTGCAGGAAGTGGTATGTGCACAGGTGGCCGTATACTCCATCACTTAAAACATAATCTATGGAAACCAGAAACAACATTGATATTTGTAGGATATCAAGCCAAGGGAACCATAGGTAGACTTATTGTCGATGGAGCCAAAACAGTTAAAATCTTCGGTGAACCGGTAAAAGTAAAAGCCAAAATATACACCATCAATGGCTTTTCTGCACATGCGGATCGCGATGACCTTTTGACATGGGCAACATTTTTCAAAAGTAAACCATTCTTCATACTTACCCACGGTGAGGATGAACAAAGACTAGTGTTTGCAGAACTGCTTAAGAAACGTGGGTATAAAGTACTAATACCACAATACAACGATTCCGTTGTTCTTAAACCAGACATGCCAGAAAGATTCCCTGTACCAATTGAACCAGATGTAACCAGCGAAGCGTTAAAGTTAATAGCACAAATTTATGGTGACCTTCACGAGCTCGAAGATTCTATAGCCGAAAGAGGTGCTACACCTGAACTTTTAGGTATACTTAAGAGTATCAATACATTGGTCACCTCTATCAAGGAAGCATAGTTTATAATTATATGGCAAGGAGGTAGATAACCTTGAAAAATATCTGGAAATATATTAGAGGTAACATTATAGGTTTTATTGTATTACTACTCATAACTGTGATATTGGTAGGTTTTCTATATACTTATTACATGGTCTACCTCCCCCAAAAACAGGCACTTATACAAGAAAGATATGAGCATCCAGAGGAGTTTGCCAATACCAGTGGCGTTCCATCATTTAGCATAGAATCCAATTATTGGGATTGGCTTAAAAACCAGTTTACCGGTCCCGGCAAAGCCACACCTTACAATTACACCCGTTAGCGAAAGGAGGATGTTGTATGGCTGAAATAGTACTTGACCATGTATGGAAAATATTCTCCACCAAAAAGGGAGAAGTTATAGCTGTTAAAGATGCAAATCTAACCATAGAAGATGGAGAATTTATGGTATTTTTAGGACCTTCAGGCTGCGGTAAAACAACAACACTAAGAATGATTGCCGGCCTTGAAGATATCACCAAAGGTGAAATACGAATAGATGGGAAAGTGGTAAACAATCTTCCCCCTAAAGACAGAGATATAGCCATGGTATTTCAAAACTATGCACTCTATCCTCATATGAAAGTTTTCGACAATATAGCCTTCGGTCTTAAACTTAGGAAAGTACCCAAAGATGAAATTAGGAAAAGGGTTCTTAAAGCTGCAAAGATGCTACATATAGAAGAACTTCTCGATAGAAAACCGGGAGAACTTTCTGGTGGACAGAGGCAAAGGGTAGCATTGGCAAGGGCTATTGTAAGACAGCCAAAGGCATATCTGATGGATGAACCGCTCTCAAACCTCGATGCGAAGCTAAGAGTTCAGACAAGGGCTGAGCTTCTGGAATTGCATAGACAGTTAGGAGTTACAACCATATACGTCACTCATGATCAGGTTGAAGCCATGACACTAGGTAACCGTGTAACGGTTATGAAAAAGGGAGAAATACAGCAAGTAGGTACCCCACTTGAGATTTATTCAGTGCCCGCCAACATCTTTGTAGCCGGCTTTGTAGGTTCTCCACCTATGAACTTTATTGAAGGACAACTGGCAGAAGAAAACGGTAATATGTGGTTTGTATCGGAAGGAAATATAAGGCTCCTTGTTCCCAAAGATATTGCCAATCTCCTTAAACAGAATAACGCTCCTATAAATGTAATATTGGGAATTAGACCTGAGGATGTTCACTTGAAGGAAGAATATCACAAAGATGTAAATGAAAACTTTACAATCAAAGGAACTGTTAAGGTGGTAGAGAGACTTGGTTCAGAAACCTTTGCTCACTATGAGGTTGGTAACAGATTTAAGGTTATTGGACATGTATCACCACTAACACTGATAGAACCTGAGGAAACCAAAGAACTCTTGATAGATATGCACAAGAGCCACTTCTTTGATACCAAAACAGAAAAACGAATTGGTGGTGGTTTAGACCTGAGACCTGAAATCTATCGCAAAAGACAAAAAGCCTCTTAAGGGGTGAGCCTATGGTTAGAAAAAAACCTAGCGTGTTAATCGTTGACGACGAAGAAGGGGTACGCCTCCTCCTCAAGGAAATCCTTGAGGAGGAGGCTTTTGTATTAGAAGCTAAAAACGGGAGAGAAGCCCTTAGTGTTGCAAAGATCAACAAACCTCATGTAATTTTTCTTGACATACGGATGCCTGATTTAGACGGAATAGAGACATTAAAAAAACTGAAGAAAATGCTACCTAATACCCCTATTATCATGCTGACAGCTTTTGGAGATGCCAATCATACCATTACTGCAATGAAGGAGGGAGCATTTGACTACATCGTTAAACCCTTTGACATAGAAGAAATATCTAGTATATTACATAAGGCTTTAGAATACAGAGAATCGCTAAAAGAAGTTGAGCTCATAGTCTCAGAACCATCTTCCTCTTCTGACATTTTAGTAGGTAAATCAGAAGCTATGCAAAACATATTTAAGCTAATAGGCAAAATAGCAGAATCGCCGGTAAATATTCTTATCACAGGAGAAAGTGGCGTTGGCAAAGAACACATAGCAAGAAGTATACACATAGTTTCATCGCGGGCAAGCAAACCATTTATACACATACCTTGTTCAGCTATTACAGAAGAAACTATTGAAAGTGGAGAGATCGTCGATAAAATTCTCTCTGCTGAAGGGGGTACAGTGCTACTTGATGAAATAGGAGATCTATCGCTTACAGCTCAAGGATTCTTGCTTCCAATTATTGGCGATAAGATCCTTACTAGAGAAGGACAAACTCATCATTTGGATGTGAGGTTCATAGGAACCTCAAGTGTCATACCAGAAAAACTTGTTTCAGATGGCAAGATTCGCAAAGATTTCCTATTTAGACTTAATGTCGTAAATATTCATATACCACCACTAAGGGAGCGTAAGGAAGATATACCCGAACTTGTATTTTACTTTATTTCCAAATACAAGCAAGCATATAACATAGAAATCAAAGGTATTACCAAAAAGGCAATGGATATCTTGGTATCTTACGACTATCCAGGTAATGTAAGAGAACTAGAAAATATTATTGCCAGAGCTATAGCCATGTCCGCAAACTCGTATATAGACGTTCATGTACTTCCACCGGAAGTGATTAACAGAGAACCACAAAGAGATAGTGTATCTGAGCAAACCGGAGAGGAAAAAAATAATGTCATTAATATCATATCAGGAG
>CAZATH010000089.1:0-6379 GCA_964487995.1 uncultured bacterium | reverse complement strand
TTAGAGAGTAAAGCATCTAAATCTTCATCTGAATATATGTATTGAACCTGTTTATTTTTTCCTTTACCCCACTCCACTTTGTAAAGTGGAGCAAGTGCAATATAAATGTGTCCCTTTTCTACCAACGGTTTCATAAACCTGTAAAAAAACGTAAGAAGTAGTGTTCTAATATGAGCACCATCAACATCGGCATCTGTCATAATAATAATCTTGTGATAGCGGAGTTTAGAAATATCAAAATGCTCACCTATTCCTGTTCCAATAGCAGATATAAGATCTCTTATCTCTCTGTTGGTAAAAACCTTTTCCAATGAGGCTTTCTCAACGTTGAGAATCTTACCACGCAACGGCAATATCGCCTGATGTGCTCTATCTCTAGCCTGTTTAGCACTACCACCTGCAGAATCACCCTCAACAATAAACAGTTCTCTATGTTCTGGATTTTTGTCTGAACAATCTGCCAACTTACCGGGTAGTAGCCCCCCCGCTCTCTTGGCTTGCTTTTTCACAAGTTCACGACTTTTACGGGCAGCTTCTCTAGCCCTCTTTGCTAGCTCTATTCTCTCAAGCACAGTTTTCAATTCGGATGTTCTAGTGGCAAAGTAACTATCTACTGCAGAGTATGTAATCTTCTCAACAACACTTCTTACCCACGATGTTCCAAGTTTACCTTTGGTCTGTCCCTCAAACTGGGGCTCTGGCAACTTTACAGAAATTACAGCACGCAATCCTTCTTTAACATCCTCTACGGTATAAGATTGCTTTTCTTTAAGGACACCTTCTCTCCGGGCAAGATCGTTTATTGCCCTTACCAATCCACGTCTAAAACCAGACACATGGGTACCTCCATCGACAGTACGTATAGAGTTTACAAATGAATATATTGTCTCACCATCTGTTTCTACATATTGAAAAGACACCTCTACCTCTAAAGTGGCATCACCATTAGGTGAATGTCCTGTATTCTTAAAATAAACAACATTGGAAAGTATAGGTTTAGCTTGGCCAACAATTTCAAGGAGAAGTTCCTTAATACCTTCTTCAGAATAAAATTCTTTGATATCACCTGTAAACTCATCTACTAAAACAAATTTAACTTTAGGATTTAGATACGATAGTTCCTCCAAGCGATCATAGATAATATCATAGTCAAACTTAACCGTCTCAAATATCGTTGCATCTGGCTTAAACTGTACTCGGGTACCACGTTTCTGGGTTGCTTCTTCAATAATCCTCAAGGGTTCTACAACCTTACCTCTTTCAAATCTCATACGGTAATGCTTGCCATCACGCCATACATCCACAACAAGCCATTCACTCAAAGCATTAACCACGGTAACACCTACACCGTGTAGTCCACCAGACACTTTATATGCTTTGCTATCAAACTTACCACCTGCATGCAGCTTGGTAAAAACTACCTCTAAAGCAGATTTTCCCGTTTTAGCATGTACATCAACAGGTATACCTCTTCCATTATCCTCCACTGACACAGAACCATCTGTATGCAATGTTACAACAATATGATTGGCATAACCCGCCATGGCTTCATCTACTGCATTGTCTAAAATTTCCCATACAAGATGGTGAAGCCCCCTCCAATCTGTGCTACCGATATACATAGCAGGCCTTTTTCTTACACCCTCTATTTGTTCCAACACCACAATGTTATCAGCCTTATACTCAGACACTGCCAATACCTCCTCCCGTCCGTTTGCTCTTGAGCCAAACAATTGCAAGCTTACGCCGAACCGTACTGTCCTCTACCATAGAAAAGAGTTTCTCAGCCTTTCGTATCTCCTCTTCAGCAAATTTCTTTATATTCTCTTGGGAAGATTTTTCACTCTCAGACAACTTCCCTATAACCTTAATCACGAGTCTATTTATATTGAGCCCATTTTTCTTAAGTTGTCTCAATACAACATCTTCATATCTCTTAATAACAGCGGCAACACTCGGAGAATAGGCTCCTATATGTAATACATCTCCTTTGATAGCCAATGGCTCTGAAAGCAAATACAATTCCAGTCTCTTATTTCTATTGGTAATCAGCATAATATCTTTCCACATAGTCCGAACCTTTAAATACATTTTCACACTGGGAGCTGCACCTATTACCAAATCGTGCATCGTATCTCTCATGTTTTTCACGGTACATCTGCCGTCCCCGTATTAGTAGTAGAGGAAGAAGTTATAGAAGTAGCAGTAGATGCCGTAGAAGAAACCGTGCTTGTTTTCTCCTCTACGCTAGTTGTAGAAGTAAGTGAACCTGTCGACTGCGTTGCAGATACTTCTTTAGGGGTAGTTGTAGAAGTTGTAACCTCTCCAGTTCTTTTTTTACCCGCTTGATTTTTCTCAGAGGCATGTGAAGAAGAAGCCGTAGTAGAAGTATGTTCTTCAACACAATGACCAAGAGGCGCAACGTTCTTATCAGGATGTATACCTGAAATATAATTGGAAGCAAGCTCAGGACCAAATACTCTAACATAGAAATCCTTTAACCATGTGTCATCAAACTTAAGTGCTGAAACGCTTACCGTCAAGTCAGATGCATAACAGCCCCATATATCATAAACCTTAAGTGTATCAGCATTAATATGATAATTGTGAATATCATATGCAAGCTTTATCCACTTGTCAGGAGATGTATCAGAAACCACTTCGTTACCCCATATTTTAATTAAATTATCAGCAAGCGACAAAGACAACTTATGTATCACTTGCTCTTTAATTTCAGGAGAAGTTAAAAATGACATCTGCCTTTCGACCCTTTCTATATCACTGGTTCTAGAACGCCAAAACACAAGAAACTTTCTACCATCAAGATGAACCTTTCCAGGTCCCAAACATGTTCCCCCTCTACAAGCCCAGTCGTGGCTATGGCAACATATACGGTGGTTAAGTTCTACATCTATACCACCTATAGCATCAATCACATCTGCAATTCCTTTAAATGAGAAAATAATATACCTATCAATATGGACACCAAAGTTGTATTCCAGTGTTTCTATCAATGATCTAGCTCCATCTTCTGGATCTCCTGCTTTAGAATAGATAAAGGCATGAGCCAGCTTGGTATAAGACTTTAAACGGGGTATATATACAATTGTATCCCGTGGCAATGACAAGATAGTAATACTTGAAGTAGAAGGGTTAATAAACAAAAGCATGACAGAGTCGTTGTGACCATAGAGTAACCCATTTCTTGAATCAATGCCAGCCACCAACCACACCGTCGGTTTGACCATTTTTCTAACAACAATGATCTGTTTACCGGTATACTCCTTAAGCTCTGTGGGCCTAATCTTACTTTTAGAAACAGGATCTATAAAAATCACATTTTTAGCTTCCTCAGGGTTAATAATCATCTTTACCTTCTTTTTAACAATTACGTTAACTCTTTTTTTCCGATACCATCGGGCATTATCAGAAGTTATTACCCTACCACTTTGAGATTTAATGACAACTACACCAGGAGAATTTGGAGTTAGAGTAGCACTACCAATATCAACACCATACTTACCATCTTTATAATACAAGGTACCGGTAACTGTCTCATATCTATCAACATATATCTCCACATACACCTTTCCTTCATCTTCTTTTACAGTTCCCTGATTTTGCTTATCTACTGTGCTTTTTCCATTCCAAAGGGTTGCACTACCCACCGTGAAAATCCAATAACCAACCCCTATAATCACTCCTATTAAAACAAAAGACATAAAATATATCACTTTCTTCTTAACACTCACACTATATCCCTCCTATACCGTAATACCTTTATATTATATCAGTTATGGAGTATAATTCTTTTGTGATGAAAAACAAAGTTACTGCTATAATGGCGATATTTCTCATAATAGGGTTCATATTGGCAGCACCAGTTTACGGAATGCGTATGCCTCAGCTATTAACAGTTGAGATATCCCAACGTTATGTAAAAATCAAGCCTGCTCCTAAACATGTGGAAATATCAGAGGTAAACAACCATACACTTTACACATTTCCAGATACATTTTTAGATTCATCATCTACGACAAACCCGTCTTCTATTACATTAATAGCTACATATCCAATAACCCTGATAACTCCTACATCTTATATAGCCACCACTACAACTGACAGTCTCATAATAGGCGATCCATTATTATTAGTAAACTCTAGTTCTAATACTCAATCTTCTACCGAAAGTCAAACTTCAACAGAAAACCAAACTTCTACCCAAACTATCACAGCTACTCCCTATATTGATATTCCTCAAATTAATGAAATTCCAAAGCAAAAATTATCCTCAACATTTTTCTTTCTTTCACCCCATGATCTGACGAAGATTTTACTAGCATACACAAGATTTCATCATATTGACACCCCTACATCTACCATACAGGCCATTGCCAGTAGTACATCCAAATGGAGCAGAACATTCGGAATTGATCCCCTTCTGATCCTAGCCCAAATAAGGTGGGAAAGTAAATTTAAACCTTATGTTAGAAGTAAAAGTGATGCCAAGGGACTGATGCAATTAAAAGACTTTGTCTACCAACCCATTGCAAGCTTTTTAGGTTTAGACACAAGCACCGATGCCATTTTCGATATCGATAACAACATTGCTGCAGGAACATATTATATGTATTACAAGATACGAACATGGGGAACAGAAAAAGGAGCATTAGGAGCATATTTACTGGGAGATACAGGACTCTTAAATGCCTTATGGAACGAAACAGAAGGAAAGGATAGCATTGGAACAACTTATCAGATGTACATAGAAAAAATTATAAAAACGAGAGATGAACTACGCTCATACATCGGGCTTCCACCTTATCATAGAAAATTATCAGTTTATATATCTCCTGGACATGGCACATTTGATAACGGTTACTATGATATGGGAGCTATTGTAGGTAAATATCACGAAAGCACAATAAATTTATCCATAGCACTAAAACTGAAAAATATACTCGAAGAAAACGGCATCAAGGTATATATGGCACGCACCAAAGAAAGGGATCCCCATACACCATATCTTTCTCAACGGGTAAAGATGATCAATATTCTCCATCCAAATGCTGTTATCAGCATACACGCCAATGCTAATCCTTACTCATCATCCATTAGGGGATACGAAATATACTATAGAAAAAATTATGATAGGTTTTTCGCCAAAGCGGTAGATAGAGCACTTTCAATTTCTTCTCCCATCCCCAAGCACAGAGATCCTCAATACATGAAATTGATTATCCTTTCCGGTTGGCCGCCTTCTATTTTAATAGAAACAGGATATATGACTAACCAAGCAGACCTAAATATGCTACTTGATCAAGACTATCAATGGGCAATAGCACATAGCATTGCCAAGGGGGTTTTAACATTTCTTGGACAAACAGAACATTAAACTAGATATACTGATCAGTGCCATTATTCACGACCTTGGCAAAGTGTCATACCAATATTTTTTATCTAAAACCCATGACTCCAACCTTCCAGATTCTCACGGCTACATACTAGTGAAATTATATCCTCACATAAAGGAAATATTAAATGCTCCTACAAGATGGGCTCCCGATATTACATATCTAGATATTATGACCAAACATCATCAAAGTTATATAACCAATAAGAACCTCAGAAAATTTAAAGAAGCAGACAGGTATGAAAGAAGCAAGCATCTGGCTATGCCCCCCACTCATACACGTCAAACCGACCAAAGATATATATATACTTTAGATTACTTAGGCAATAAAAGCATATGTGATATGAAAAACATACCCTTTTATCAAAAAACCTTAATATCTAATCTCAAATATCTTATTCAAGGCACAAAATACGATAAAATAAAAATAATAAAAGATATCTACTACCCTATTCTTACGAAGTGCCCCACAGATAACAGGCCAGGACGTGCTGTGTCCCTATGGGATCATTCAATAGAAGTCTATCTGGCTCTGATAAGTGCCACTCCCGTTCATCCAATAAGACTACTAGCCTCTCCCCATTCTCTATTATTCCATGCATATGGTTCATTACCACTGTTCTGCAAATTAAAAGATACTTACAATACCCTTCTATCAGCTTCTGCATACTATACCTTACTATACATCAAGGGAATACTAGATGGTATTGGAAAACACCTTAAAAATTTACCCCATTCCAATGAAACTCATCGATACTTTTATGTTAAACGGAATACCATATTACTAGAAGAGATTGCCCAAGAAATTTCTCACCAGCAAATACAAGATATATTCCGCAATGTCTTTGGCATTATGAAACCACCATCGATTTCAACAGTTGCCGTTCCCTTAATAATTCAATACTTAAAACTTAGATATGATTACCGCTATACTCATGAGGGTAGTCTTTTTCACCTTTTCTTTCG
>CAZATH010000088.1:0-6388 GCA_964487995.1 uncultured bacterium | reverse complement strand
GTATAGGGAAAACCGCTTTCCACCACTTTTTCTATTTCATCGTCTCCTCTCATCACTGGTGCATCAATGGTCCTTCTAATTTTTTCCAATGCTACAAACCGTTCAATTGCCTCCTGTATAATTTCTTCCAACCTCTTAACTTTTCTCTTCCAACCCCGGCGTTCAACTTCGGTAATTTCAATTACGCCACTAGCATTGGAATATGGATATAACATACTCAACATAGTTATAGGAGTCCGGATACGTACATCATCCTTATATCTAATTACGATATGCGGGGAAGGATCTTCCTCAATCGATTCAACAATACCAATTCCACCATAAAGCCGGTGAATTACATAGCTTCCAACTTCTATAGACCTACCAACATTTCTTCTTCTAACCCCTACTAATGAAGGCCAAAGATCATAATCAGTCAGTAGAGAAAATTCTTCTGAAATATAACTATCTTCAAAAAAACCGGGAACAACTTCAATGTCATCACTGAAAGTAAGCTTCTGAGTTTTACGAACACTTATCCCAATATTCTCAAAATATTTCTGAGTTTTTTCTACAAATGCAGTAATGATTTTTATTATCTCAGAGTTTCTATAATCATATATAGTAGGTGCTATCTTCTCCTCATATTCAATATCGTGTTTAAAAGGCACTTTACCAGCTTCATAATTCCATATACGAGGGGCAATCAATATTCTAAACGAATATCCGGCAAATCTGAGATTCTCTTCTGTTAGAGCAATCAGCTGGGAAGAGACTGGAAGAGAAACCTCACCAATCGAGGCAATTGGTATCTGATCCTCAGGGGAAAAGATTCTAATACCAACAACTTCATCATCATCAAATATGATACGAATAGGTTGACCAAAATAGAAATCTATGACTTCACCCCTAACAGCATATTCTCCTCTTCCATGCACGTATGAAACCTTTTTATATCCCGCATCATTAAGGGTAGAAATCACCATATCAGGAGAAATTTTTGTTCCTACTCTTATCGTAGAAACCATTGGAGTGTATCTCATCTGTTTTTTTCTTAGCACACGTGGAGAAAGGATTCCTATGGGAAAAGTACCCATATCAATAGGGCCCACTGGCGGTACATCAAAATAGGGGGCAAGCTTTAAAATGGCCGATTCTATGTAGGAAGGTACATACAACAATGTTCCTTTCTTGAGAAATCCTGAACTCCCTAATTGCCACCATAGATGAGGAATACTCTTAAACGTTCTTTTATCAGTTGGTATTGTAGTATTGCATTGCTTTTTCTTTGCCATCGTTTAAAAACAACCTCACCATCTCATATGTCTTCTCCAAGGCCTTGCTAAATAATGGCAGCTCCACATTTGGAGGTGGAGACAAAACATATTGGGGAATAGGTGTATCATCATAAGGTCTACCTATTCCAATTTTAGCCCTCCAAAAATTAGATGTGCCTAAAGAACTTATAATAGACTTTATGCCATTGTGTCCACCACTTCCACCATCAAATTTGAGTCGTGTTATACCTACATTTAAATCTAGATCATCGTGGGAAACTATCATTTCCTCGGATGAAATTTGTAAATACTTAAGCAATGGGGCTATCGCCTTACCACTCAAATTCATAAAAGTAAGGGGCTTATACAGAATAAGCCCCTTACCATCCACAATTACATCTGCAGCTTCTCCTTCATACAGAAGTCTCCATTTAGATCTTATACTATCTGCATGCTTATATATGTAATCTACAACCCAAAAACCCACATTGTGTCTAGTGGGATAGTAACGTTCACCGGGATTGCCAAGCCCCACTAGAAGCACAGATTACTCTTCCTCCTCTTCCTTTCCTCTTCCACCAATCAATTCCGGTTCTGTCATCTCTTCTTCGGTTTCTTCGCCAATGGATTCCTCTTCAGGCGACGTAACGGTTACCACAACCTCCATAGGATCGTGGGTTGTTCTTACACCTTCAGGAAGAGCAATATCTTCAATGTGAATTGTATCATCAATCTCCAAACCTGAAATGTCTACTACAATCTTTTCCGGTATCTTATTAGCTGGTGCTTCAATTTCTATCTCGTGAAGTGCAATTTCAAGAATACCACCTTCCTTAACACCTTTAGGTTCACCCACAAATTCAAGTGGAATATCTACCGTGATTTCTTCATCTTCAGCAATTTTGTGCAAGTCAAAATGTATTACTTCACGAGTTACATTGTCTCTTTGAATATCTTGTAATACAGCCAAGAATGGTTCTTCTCCTTCAATAAAAACCTTGAAAAACACAACACCACCATGAGCCTCTCTTACAGTTTTTCTAAAATCCTTGAGATTAACCTTGATAGGAATAGGCTCGATATTTTTTCCATAAATAACACCTGGCATATATCCTGCCTTGCGCAATCTCCTTACCTGCCTAGTGCCCTGTTCTGTACGTCTATTTGCTTTCAATTCTATCTGCTTTATCATGTATACCTCCTCCTTTCCAATCTACTCTACCATAAGCAATCAATTTTGCATTATACCAGAAAAACCCTTAAAATTAAGGGTTAAACAAAACACTAACAGACTCATTATTTCTAATTCGTCTAATAGCCTCTCCTACTAGTCCGGCCACACTAACAACTTCTATTCTATCAAATAAACTTGATTGAGGTATTTTTATTGTATCTGTAAACACTATTTTCTCCACAGGAGCTTCTCTTAATCTCTCAGCTGCAGGACCAGACAGGAGAGCATGAGTCGCATATATATATATTTTCTTGGCACCTCTCTTTTTCAGAACTTTAGCAGCTGAGGTAATGCTACCTGCAGTATCAACTATATCATCGACAAGAATTACCCTCTTCTCCTTAACTTCTCCTATAATATTCATCACTTCAGAAACATTTGGGCGTGGTCTTCTCTTATCAATAATTACCAGAGGCAAATCTCCAAGCTTAGATGCCAAATCTCTAGCTCGCTTTACTCCACCAATATCAGGAGAGGCAATCACAACATCATCAAGTTCACCCAGTGTCGATTTAATATGATCTACAAACAATGGAATAGCAGTTAGATTGTCAACCGGAATATCAAAAAAACCTTGTATTTGTGATGCATGAAGATCAATAGCCACCACTCTGTCGGCACCTGCTGTTTGTAAAAGAGAAGAAACAAGCTTAGCAGTAATAGGTTCCCTTGGTTTTGCCTTTCTATCCTGTCTTGCATATCCAAAGTAAGGTATAACAACAGAAATCTCCGCAGCAGATGCTCTTCTAAGTGCATCTATCATAACAAGAAGTTCCATTAAATGCTCATTTACAGGTGGTGAAGTCGATTGTATTACAAAAACCTCGGCTCCTCTTACAGAACGAAGTATATGCACTCCTATCTCTCCATCGGCAAAGCGAAAAATATCTCGTGGACATAGTCTATAACCTATATAACTGGCAATCTTCTCAGCTAATGGCTCATTAGAAGTACCACTAAGCAATATTAGCGGTCTACTTGGAAGTCCCACTCTCTTCACCCCTTTCCTGCTTCTTACGGGCAATATATCTACTAACCCATCCCTCTTTATTTACTTGGCGAGATCGTCCTATACCCAATGCTCCCGGCGGAACATCTTTAGTTATTACGGAACCGGCTGCTGTATATGCCCCTTCTCCTATTTTAACAGGTGCTACAAGTATACTATCAGAACCTATAAACACATTATCTTCTATAAAGGTAGGATTCTTAGCAAAACCATCGTAATTACACGTAATTGTACCAGCCCCTATATTAACATTTTTACCAACGGTAGCATCTCCAATATAAGACAAATGTGATGCTTTAGTACCACTTCCTAAAATTGATTTTTTTATCTCTACAAAATTACCTACTTTTACCTTCTCTTCCAAGTGTGCATCGGGTCTTAGCCTACTATATGGCCCCACAACAGATCCAGAACCAACATATGCTCTAACAATATGGGAATATGTTACAGTAACATTTTCTTTGATGATACTATCTTCTATATATGTAGAAGGTCCTATAGTGCTTCCCTCTCCAATAAAAGTCTTTCCTTTGATAATCGTATAGGGTAAAATTTCAACATCATTTTCAATCACCACTTCCTCCTCAATATAAACCGTGTCAGGCATACGTATAGTTACACCATCTAACATCAATTTTCTCAGCAAATTTTTGCGTGCTATCTCTTCTGCTACTGACAACATATACCTATTATTAACACCAATATATCTCTCAGGATATGCCGTTATATATACTCCAACAGATAATCCATCACTAATCATCATCTTAAAGACATCTGTGAGATAATACTCCTTCTGAGCATTTACCGGCTTTAATAATTTCAAATATTTGGCAAGAATATTACCTTTAAATAAATAAACCCCAGTATTCACGACATTGATTCTTTTTTCATCTTCTGATGCATCTGTATACTCCACAATTGCTCTTAGATTTCCATTTTCATCTATGATAACGCGTCCATAATAACCTGGTTCATCAAGCCTCATAGCAACGACCAAGGCATCATACGATAAAAAGTGCGAAATGATCTCATTAATTTCCTCCGAGGTTATTAGTGGAATATCACCAGGCAGTACTAAAACGTCATCCTCTAAATAATCATATGCTCTCTTAACAGCATCTCCTGTACCAAGAGGCTTATCTTGAATAACCACTACATCAGGTTGATAGGAAAGTGTACTGACAAGCCTCTGTCCATTGGGTGAAAATATTCCTATGATCTCTTCAATTCTTTCGCTTTCTTTCAATGCCCTAAACACTCTCTCTATCATAGTTAAACCTAATATTCTATGAAAGACTTTTTCCTGTGTAGATTTCATACGCTTTCCTTTACCTGCCGCAAGAACAATCGCTTTCATAATATCTACCTCCTATCCCACTTTAATCTGCTTAGCATAGGACCACGTTGTCCATGGTATTTGCTACCTGCTCTTGATCCATATGGTCTTTCGGCAGGGCTACTCAGATCTTCAAAAGATATCTGACATATCCTCATTCCAGAATATAAGGCAATAGGCATGACATTAATATTGGTAATCTCAAGGGTAATGTTACCCTCGAAACCGGGATCGATAAAACCAGCAGTGGCATGAATGATGATACCAAGCCTGCCCAAAGAAGAGCGTCCATCAACCCTTGCAACAATATCCGCAGGAATTTTAATATATTCCACAGTGGATGCTAACACAAACTCTCCTGGATGAATAATAAACGGTTCGTCTTCCGCAACTTTTACCCTCTCGGTAAACTCTACAGGATCATCGCGCCACGGATCAATATACGGTTTTTTCTCTCTCCTAAAGACGATAAACTCTGGTCCTAGCCTTAAATCTACTGAAGATGGTCCAATCTGTTCCGTGGAATCCTTAAGTGGTTCTATAACAATTTTCCCAGTCTTTAGCATTTCTACAATCTGCCTATCACTGAGTATCATATTCATACCCCCTAATACGTTTTACTTGTATATCATATCAAAGGAGGTGATATATATATGCAGAGTTTAATTATTATAGACATGATTCACGATTTCGTGGATGGAAAATTCGGAAGTGAGGAAGCCAAAGCAATTATTCCTAACATTAAAAAGCTTATTGACTGGGCTCACGAAAAGAAAATTCCTGTGATATATCTAAAGGATAGTCACAGTAGCAGTGATCCAGAAGTACGTGTGTGGGGAGAGCATGCTATGGAAGGTACATGGGGTAGTGAAATTGTAAACGAACTCATGCCTTCTAAAAGTGACATAGTCATTAACAAGAAATCATATTCTGGCTTTTTTAAAACACATCTTGAAAGCATCTTAAGAGAACTCGAAGTAGAAGAGTTACTACTAACCGGTGTAAGTACCAACATATGTGTTCAACATACCGCTGCCGATGCATTCTTTAGAGGATACTCTATTACAGTTGTAAAAGATGCCACCGCATCCATAGAGAAAGATAGCCACCTTTATGCCTTAAATTACATGAAAAAAATATATGGCGCTAACATTTTGACAACCGAAGAGCTGGTAGGTTAATACCACCAGCTCTTCTTCATAATAGGATATCTTCTATCACTATAGAAAGACATTCTTTGCAATTTAGGAGAAGGTGCCATTTGTTTCCTTTTATATTCCATTCTCTCTATCTTGCTTATCAACTCCATCGTAAGATCCTTTCCATACACATCTTTAAGATACGAAAGAGGCATGCGCCGATCTATGTAGTCTTTCAAAAATTCATCTAACTTAGAATAAGGTGGCAAGCTCTGTTGATCATATTGTCCTTCTCGAAGCTCTGCAGTGGGCTTCCTGCTAATAATTGTATGGGGAATGATTTCTTCATCTTTATTTATATAGTGGGCTAAGGCATAGACATCTGTCTTGTATACATCGGCAAGGGGAGCATAT